>NZ_JAUBRN010000091.1:0-16930 GCF_036701875.1 Microcoleus sp. MON1_C5
GAGACATAGCAGCTCCCGGGCATGAGTACGATACTTTACTACTATATCCACTACTCAAATAGAATGAAATAGCCCTGAGTCTTAGCGAAGGAGTTTCCTTGGGCTGCTAAGCTCAACTCAATGGCAAGGCAAGCTTCTGCCGAAAGAGCTTGGTCAGCGATTGCGCGGTTTTTCGACAACTGCAAGAAAGCAAGACCCGGTAAAAAAGGTTTCCCCCGATTTAAAAAGCATGAAACACATGGTTCTGTTGAATACAAAACTTGTGGATGGAAACTTTCTGAAGACAGGCGAAATATAACCTTCACCGATGGATTTAAAGCAGGAAGTTTTAAATTATGGGGAACTCGTGACCTACACTTCTATCAGTTAAATCAAATCAAGCGGGTGCGCGTAGTTCGCCGAGCTGATGGATACTACGTGCAATTCTGTATTGATGCTGAACGAAATGAGAAGCGCGAACCTACTGGACGAACCATTGGTTTAGACGTAGGGCTAACGCACTTCTATACAGACTCTGACGGAAATACCGTAGAGAATCCACGCTATCTGAGAAAGTCTGAAAGGTCACTTAAAAAGCTTAATCGGAGACTCTCTAAAACTCAGAAAGGCTCTAAAAATAGAGTTAAGGCTCGGAATCGTTTAAGCAGAAAAAACCTCAAGGTAAGTAGGCGACGTAAAGACTTTGCCGTGAAATTAGCAAGGTGCGTAATCCAGTCCAACGACTTGGTAGCCTATCAAGACTTGTCGGTGCGTAACATGGTTAAAAACAGAAAGTTGTCTAAGTCTATATCAGATGCCGCTTGGACAGCTTTTAGAAATTGGGTTGAATACTTTGGCAAAGTATTGGGGGTGGCGACTGTTGCAGTACCGCCCCACTATACAAGCCAAAATTGTTCTAATTGTGGGAAAGTCGCGAAGAAATCTTTAAGTCAAAGAACACATATTTGTCCGCATTGTAGATTTGTCTTAAATCGAGATTGGAACGCCGCTCGCAACATATTAGAACTAGGATTGCGTACCGTGGGGCACACGGGAACATCAAACGCCTCTGGAGACATCGATCTCTGTTTGGGTGAGGAAACTCCTTCAAATAAGTCGGGTCGTAGAAAGAGGAAGCCTAAACAGTGATGTTTAGAATCACCGTGGCTAAAGCGGGCGTGAGAATGTCAAATCTGACCTATTGCACCATTTTCATGAACAGGCTTTCCGCCCGCTTCCACAAAGAGTGAATTTTCTTGCGGGCCGTTGCTCCTAGCCACTCAATAAAATCATTATTGAGAATGGTGCAATATTTCAGATATAACCGGACTTGAAATTATTAACTTTTTCCTTTTTTCTTCCTTTATTCCTTCGCGTTCTTTGCGTCTTCGCGGTTCATTAAATCCAGACTTTTCAGACACAAAAAGACCTTAAAAAATATTTTCGCCAGAACGATCGAGTACCTCCCAAATCGCCTGCACCAACTTGTCGGGGTCTAAAGGTTTACAAATGTGCCGCTGGAACCCCGCAGCCAGGGCCTGCTGATAGTCAATTTCTCCAGCATAAGCCGTGAGGGCGATCGCCGGAATCCGTCCCCCTTGGTCGGGCGCCAGAGCCCGAACCTTTCGCATCAACATATAACCGTCGGTGTCGGGCATTCCAATATCGCTCAACAGCAAATCGGGCACAGACTGAGTTAAAACCGCCAAGGCATCGGCGGCGTTAGCAACTGCTGTAACACTTGCCCCACAATCCTCAAGCAGAAAAACCACCAAATCTCGCGCATCGGCATCATCATCCACCGCTAACACCCTGAGCCCGCTCAAATTGAAGGATTGGTCCGGCGACGCAGTTCCCGCAGGACTTGTCTGAGATTGCACGGGCATCAGAGGTATCCTGACGGTCAAGGTTGCACCTTTTCCTTCGCCGGGACTGGCGGATTTCACCGTGCCGCCGTGGAGTTCGACGAGATGGCGGACGATCGCCAATCCTAAACCCAATCCGCCAAACTTGCGCGTCATCGTGCTGTCAGCTTGCCGGAAGTAGTCGAATACATAGGGCAGAAAATCAGGTTCGATACCTTTTCCAGTATCAGTTACAGTAATTTGGGCGTTCCTGTCCACCCGATCGAGAACGACTTGGATTTTGCCTCCTGTCGGCGTGAACTTGACAGCATTTGACAGCAAATTCCAGACTACCTGCTGAAGTTTGCCCGCATCGCCCAACACCGGGCCGAGATTCGGTGCAAATTGAGTGCTGATTTGAATCGACTTGACTTCGGCCGCCAGACGCACCGTTTCAATAGCAGCGCCGATCACCCCAGCTAAATCCACAGGTGCAATATTCAAGCTGACCTTGCCTTGCAGAATCCCCGACACATCGAGCAAATCTTCGATAAGCTGGGTTTGCAGTTTGGCGTTGCGCTCGATCGTCTCTAAGGCATAACGTTGCTTTTCCGGTGGCAGAACGTTCGATCGCAGCAGCTTCGTCCAGCCCATAATCGGGTTTAAGGGAGTCCGCAATTCGTGCGACAAAACAGCCAAAAATTCGTCTTTGACGCGGTTAGCCTGTTCTGCTTCTTCCCGCGCCTCCTTTTCCCGCGCTAGAAGGCGTTCCCGTTCGGCTTCTGCAACTTTGCGATCTGTAATGTCAGTGTTGGTGCCACACCAGCGCAGCAGCTTGCCTTGCTCGTCGCGAATCGGCACGGCGCGGGAGAGAAACCAGCGGTAAGATCCGTCTGTACCGCGCAAGGGGAAAGTATCTTCCCAGAGTTCGCCTCTTTCAATGCAGCGCCTAAATTTTTCGACAACGCGATCGACGTGTTCCGGGTGGTGCACCTGCTGCCAGCCCCAGCCCTGCATTTCCTCTAGGGTGGTGCCCGTGTAGTCAAACCAGCGCTGGTTGTACCAGAAAATCCAGCCGGTTTCATCTGTCATCCAGGCCAACTGAGCGATGTTGTCAGCTAGAGCGCGGAACCGAGCCTCGCTTTCGTGCAGATCGTGCAGGGCTCGCGCGTGCAGGATCACCGTCCAGAGGCGGGCCACCACTTCTTGCATCAGCCAAACTTCATCGGGCCGCCAGTGCCGAACCACCTTTGATGTCACCACCAAAAGAGCCACCCAGCGCCCTTCCTGAAGGCAGGGAACATCGACCAAAGCCCGAATCGACACGGCACCGTAGTTATCGACCAAATGCGCTGTATGGGGGTGATTAGCGATATCTGAGATGACAACTGTTTGACCTGCGAGAGAGAGACTTTTCAGTTCTGGCGTCTTAAAGTCTGAGATTTGATAGGTGCCGACGACGCTGGCAAGGTCGGACTGGTGCCAGTCTTGCTCGACAATTGCCCGATCGGCTTCTAAATCGATTTCGTGCCATATGCAGCGATCGACCTTTAAATATTCTCCTAGACTTTTCATCGCTTCCCACAACATTTCTGCGGGGTTGCAGCCCAGGTGCAAGCGGACTTCCAACTCAGAGAGAAACTGCTCGTTGAGTTGGGCTTGTTTGCGATCGTGAATATCGGTATTCGTGCCGATCCACTCGACAATTTCGCCGCCTGCGCCGCGAACTGGCACGGCGCGGGACAAATGCCAGCGTTCCATTTGGTCTGCTGCCCGCCGCAGGCGCAGCTCAATTTGATAAACTTCTCCAGTGATTAGACATTCTTCCCAGCGGGCCCAAGATTCTGCCAAATCCGAGGGCGGCACTAGGGACTCCCAATTGTTTTGAGCCGCTTCCTCGTAAGACATTCCCAGATATTCCGACCACTTTTGTTGATTGGTAAAACGAATTTCCCCGGCGGAGTCTACGTTCCAAATCAGGTGGGGCAGCGACTCAGCCAGGAAGCGGAAGCGGCGGTCGCTTTCTGCTAAGCTTTCTTCGGCTCGTTTGCGATCGTCAATATCTATGCCGATCCCGACCCATTGCAGCACCTGTCCCCCCCTGTCTTTGACGGGCACAAGTCGCGCTAGATGCCAGCGGTAAGTACCATCAAACCTGCGTACCCGACACTCAAATTCGTAGGCTTCCCCTGCTTCAATCGCCTTGGTGCGCGTGCCGACAACTGTTGGCAGATCATCAGGATGAAATAATTGCAGCACCGGTGCAGCCAGCGGCAATTCTGCTGGCCTGATGCCCGTGTAGCTTTGCCAGTGCTGGTTGCAAAACTCTAACCTGCCGTCGGCGGTATTGATCCACATTAATTGCGGGACGCCATCGGCGAGGGTGCGGTAGCGATTTTCGCTTTGGCGCAGTGCTTCTTCTATTTGCCGGCGCTCGGTTTTGTCCTGCATGATTTTCAGGAAACCTTGCACTTCGCCTCCTGCGTCGCGCAGGGGCATCACCAGTCCGCTGCCCCAAAAGCGGCTGCCGTCTTTGCGGACGTGCCAGCGCTCGTTTACTGCCTTTCCCTGAGTCAGCGCGAGGTGCATTTCTAGTTCCGGCTTTCCGGCTGCAGAGTCTTCTGGGGTGAAGATGATTCGTCCGTGCTGCCCTACGATTTCAGCTTCGGAATAGCCCAGCAATCTCTCTGCGCCTGCGTTCCAATTGGTAAGGTGTCCGCCGATATCCTGGGTGAAGATGGCGTAGTCTTTGGCGCTGTCGAGAATAAACTGCAGGTGGGTTTCACGATCGCGCAGTGCTGCTTCTGCTTGTTTGCGCTTGGTAATGTCGGTTGTGAAGCCGACAACTTTGGTCAGTTCACCTTGCTGGTTGCGGATCAAACAGCCGCGTTCCCAAACATCGATCCAGCGCCCGTCTTCGTGCCGGACTCGGTACTCGTCTTCGTAGCGATCGACCGAGTTCCAGATTGATTCGGCCCCTGTCTGGATGCGCGCCAAATCGACGGGATGGAGGCGTTCTCTCCACCACTCTGGTGTTGCCTGTGCGTCCTCTGGGCGGACACCGACGAGGGAGGACAGTCCCTCGGAACGGTAAACTGAGTTCGATGCCAAATCCCACTCAAACACGATGCCGTCGATCGCCCTTGTAGCTAACTCAAAGCGGTTGTTGCTTTCTTGCAAGGCGAGTTCGGCCATTTTGCGATCGGTAATTTCCTGCACCACGATATGAATCCCGACAATCTCCCCGCCCGTGTCTTTGAGCGGCCACCAATTCTCAATCCAAGTGCGAACCACACCGGGTTGAGCCCTGGTTTCACCCGTGAGTTCAAAATTCCGCATCGGTTCTCCGGTTTCGAGAATGCGGTCCAACAAAGCTTCGGCTGCATCTGCCAAGTCGGGGATAATTTCGCGCACGGTGCGGCCGATGTGCGCTTCGACGGACAAGCCGTTGATTTCTGCTAACCGCTGGTTGATCCGGAGGAACCGCAAATCTTTGTCTAAAACTGCCAAACCCACGGGAGTTGTTTGGTAAAGCGACTCTATCTCTAGAAGTTGACGGCGCACGGTTTGCTCGCTCTCTTGCAGGGCGAGTTCGGCCATTTTGCGATCGGTAGCATCAAATAATACTCCGATAAACCGCACTGCTTCCCCTGCGGCGTCGTAGAGATAGCGCCCGAACGCGCTCAACCAGCGGATTTCTCCGTTGTCTGCCCGGACGATCCGGTATTCGGGGGAGTAGAGCGATCTCGTTTCCCGAGCTGTTTTGGCTGCTTCCATGACTTGATTTAAGTCGTCTGGATGCACGCAGTTTTTCCACACAGCCGCGCTTGCTTCGCCGCCCGGTACCGGTTCGCAGCCCAAAATGCTGAAATGGGTCGCCGACCAAATTACTCCATCTGTTCGCACGTCAAAATCCCAGGTTGCCATGCCTGAACCTTCGATGGCGACGCTCAAACGTTCTTCGCTTTGTTTCAAGGCAATTTCAGTTTGTTTGCGCTCGTTGATATCTGTCAGGGAACCTACGGCCCGCACGGGATTGCCTGAGTCGTCCCAAATTACTTGCCCTCTGGCTAAAACCCATTTGTAGCGCCCGTCCCGACAGCGAACGCGGTACTCGCAGGAGTAATGTGAGGTTTCTCGATGCAAGTGCTGCTGCCAATTGCTTTGCATTATCTCCAAATCATCGGGATGAATGTAGCTCAAAAATTGGCTGAAGTCCTTGACTTCTTCGGGCCCGCGTTCCAAAATCTCTAAACAGCGATCGCTCAGGATCTGGCAATTTGTTTGCAGGTTGTGGTCCCAAACCCCGTCGTTGTTGCCCTGCAAGGCTAGCTGGGAGCGTTCTGCGCTTTCTCGCAAAGCTTCTTTGGTTTGATTGGCGCGCTCGATTTGTACGGCGGCAACGGCAAAGTCTGCTAGGGCGATCGCGATCCGCAAGTCTTCGGCATCGAACTGGCGATCGGAATCGTGAGATACAATCCATATTGCCCCTAGCGGTTGATTTTCTGCTTGCAGTGGCACGACTAACGCTTCGGCGTTCGGGAATTCTAGCTGCTTTAAGTCGGTGAAGTATTGTTCTGGAGCGAAGTAAAGTTGGGGAGTTTGGTGATCGATCGGGGTTCCCGACAAACGCAGTTTCCGGGGTGTGTTTTTATGTTCTGCTGCTTCCCACGCTCCCGCCAAGGCTTCCCAGCGAAATATTTGTTCGGAAGTTGCATTTTCTTCTAGCAAGCAGACTCCGACGCTTCCTGCGTCGCACAAATCTTTAGCGATCGCAACCAGTGTTTTGAGCAGCCTGTGGGGTGAGGTTGCCAATTGTCTAGCCAGCGTTTGCAGCGCTCGGTTTTCTGCTTTTTGAGCGTGCGAGCGAGGGATGCGCCGCGACAGTTCCTGGGCGATCGGAATGTCGGTTAAATTAGTTTCTGGGGTTTGCCAAGCTTCCATCAATTACTCGTCTCTTACGTCTTTCGGTCTGAGCTGGCGAGCGTATATCAGCGCCCTCTTAAAAGCCTTTGCTAAAAATTATACCATCTAGCCAGAGACAGCATCAGTTATCTACTACCTATCTGGGAAATTGCTTTTTAGTTTTCAGGCTATTTTATTGCCTTGGTTACCGTTACTCTTGTTGTCGCCACCTTATGCACAATTTTATTCCAGAATCGCGCTTTTTTCCCTATCTAACTTGGACAGAAATTCAGTCTATGCTGGATAAGGAAAATACGGTGATAATTTTGCCGCTAGGCGCGATCGAACAGCACGGGCCCCATTTGCCTTTAATTGTAGATGCAGCCATTAGCGCGGCGGTGACAGGCAAAGCGCTGGCAAAGTTAGAGGCAAATATTCCCGCGTATGCTTTGCCGCCTTTGTACTATGGCAAGTCAAACGAACACTGCCATTTCCCCGGTACAATTATGCTTAGTGCTCAGACACTTTTAGCAGTAATCGGCGAAATTGCTGACAGTATTTATCAGGCTGGATTTCGTAAATTAGTGTTAATGAATGCTCACGGCGGACAGCCGCAGGTGATGGAAATTGCGGCGCGCGATATTCATCAAAAATATCAAGATTTTTCGGTTTTTCCGCTGTTTGTTTGGCGAGTTCCGAATGTAGCTGCTGAATTATTAACTGCGAAGGAGTTAGAGTTTGGGATTCACGCGGGTGATGCAGAAACGAGTTTGATGTTGGCAATTTTGCCGTCGCAGGTAAACATGGAACTGGCTGTTACAGAATATCCGAAAAATTTGCCGATCGACAGTTTGCTGAGTATGGAAGGCAATTTGCCTTTTGCTTGGCTGACGCGAGAGTTGACGGAAAGCGGTGTGTTGGGCGATGCGACGGCGGCGACGAAAGAAAAGGGATCTCGTATTCTCGAATCTCTCTCGGACGGCTGGGCACAAGTTATCAAAGATGTTTACAAATTTCGACAGCCGGGAAGTAATTAAAAATTAAGAATTAAAAATCAAAAATTATTCTAATTTGTGTCAAAATGAGTCTAAGAAATTTTTTGAGTTGGAAAACAGACGATGAGTGTAAATTCTAAATTGCAGCGCGCATTTGAGCAAGGTCGCGCCCTGAAAATTATCAGCGGTTTAAATAATTTTGATGCCGCGAACGTTGCGGCTGTCGTCAAAGCAGCGGATCTCGGCGGTGCTTCCTTTGTCGATATTGCTGCCGATCGAGATTTGGTATTGATGGCAAAACAGTTGACAAACTTGCCAATTTGTGTATCCGCTGTGGAACCAGAAAAGTTTGTGCCTGCGGTAGAAGCTGGCGCTGATTTGATTGAAATTGGTAACTTTGATGCTTTCTACGCAGTAGGCCGGCGCTTTGAAGCTGAGGAAGTTTTGCAGTTGACTCGCGAAACTCGATCGCTATTTCCAAATATCACTCTTTCTGTAACAGTTCCCCACATTTTGGCACTCGACAAACAAGTGCAGTTAGCAATTGAATTAGTCAAAGCTGGCGCTAACATCATCCAAACCGAAGGTGGTACCAGCGCTCAACCAATTCACGCAGGCACATTGGGATTAATTGAAAAAGCAGCGCCTACTTTGGCCGCAGCGTTTGAAATTTCCCGCGCCGTATCCGTCCCTGTACTCTGCGCTTCCGGTATCTCCAGCGTCACCGCACCCCTCGCTATTGGAGCCGGTGCTGCGGGTGTTGGTGTCGGTTCTGCTGTCAGCCAACTTAATAGCGAAGTGGCGATGATTGCGGCTGTTCGCAGTTTGGTTGAAGCTTTGGCTTTGGTTTCGCGATCGCACTTGCCAGCTTCCATTTAATTAAGAAGGAAGAAGGAAGAAGGAAGAAGGAAGAGGGAAGAAGGAAGAGGGAAGAAGGAAGAGGGAAGAAGGAAGAGGGAAGAAGGAAGAGGGAAGAAGGAAGATTTTTCCCATTCCCCACTCTCCCCTTCTCCCACTCTTCCCCTCTTCCCCTCCCCACTTTTCCACTCTTCCTTAATAATTGAGAAACCACACGGCATAATCATCTAATAACTGATTGTTTCGGGAGATTACATCAACTGATTCTAACTCTGATAAAGGCAACATAAACTTTTGGCGATCGCTGATGCGCTGCACTTCCACAAAGATGCCTTCTTCCTGAACCACCAAATCCTCCAACCGATTAATTGTGAATCTATCAGTATAAGAAGGTTGAGTTTTTTTGAGTCTTGCATATTCTTTTTGGCTGCCGGAACCCATTGTATATTCTTCTTCCCATTCAAACTCTTCTATGCCGGTAACGTGGCAGGGTAGTTGAATATTTTGCTTGATGTAATCTAGATATTTGACTGAATTTTCTAGGCTAAAATCAATATTTTTAGATCCCAAAATCTTGCTAATTTTAGTTTCAAATTGCTTGGTATTAAAGGGGATATTTTTCTCTAGATGCGCTAACATTTCTGGATCGAACCCCGCTCTCAATTCGGTAACTTCCGCCAGGAGGCGCTGGAAGTCGTTTAGCGGTTTCGGTCTTCTGCCTGCTACAATGGTTTCATCAAGCTGAACTGGAGGAAGTTCGGATTGTGAAGGAAGGGATTGGCTTTGAGCGGGGCGATCGTCCACTTTAGACTTGTTAAGTTTAGACTTGTTAACTTTAGGCTGGTTAAGTTTAGGCTTGTTAAATTTAGGCATCGCTCGGTCTCGCTGGCTCGGTTTATCAATAAAGTATATCTTGACAGAAGTACATTCGTGTCTGATAGGAGGAAGCTATTATGCAACTACTGAAATCGCCTGATGAATCGCCAGTCTATCAAGGACAATTTGGCGAATTTACGATTACTCAAAACGATCGCACGGGAGTGTTGATTTACCGCGCTGGATTGGGGGTGGCGGCGCTGTGTTTTGCGATCGGCACTACTCTGGTGCTGCAACAGGGCGACAACCCGATTGCAATCCAAGCTGTAACGCCTGTTTTTGCTTGTTTCTGGATAGCTTTAGGCGTCAGCTTGGCAACTATTCACATTTACATGATTGCGCTACACCGAACACTACAGGCGTTTTGGGCGATCGGCGGCGCGGCAGCATTGTTTGTCGCCCTACAAAGCAGCCAACCTCTAGCTTTAGCAGTGTACGAACATCCCGCCACGTTGTGGGGAATTGGCTTTACTTTTGCCGCCTTAAATGGCATTTATTTTAAGGAAGCATTCTGCTTTAATCGCCTCGAAACTAAGTTTTTGACTCCGGGGGTTCCTCTCTTAATTTTAGGACATATTTTCGGCTTTTTGTCCTCCGAAAATGAACAACTTTTGCTAGCCGTTTGGGCCGCTTTGTTTATCATCTTTGCTGTACGCAAGTTTTTTCAACCGATGCCGCAGGATATCGGGGATAAAAGCGTTTTTGAGTACCTGAAACACCAATAGTATAGAAGAAGGAAGAAGGCTCTTCTTCCTTCAACATCTGCTATATGTATGAAATTTGCAACACTGCGAAAACTCCAAATCAAAATTAGTCTAGTCCGCCGCCGAGAAATGTGGGCAGTTACCCGGGAAGGCTGGGTAATTGCTCTGATGGGATTAATAATAGCAATGCTCTTAATTCTCACAAATATCCATCCGTTTTTGGCGGTAAATGCGCCGATTAAAGCAGATATATTGGTTGTCGAAGGCTGGTTGCCCGATTATGCGATCGAAAGTGCGATCACCGAATTCAAAAAAGGCGAATACCGCCAATTAATTACCACAGGAGTTCCTTTAAGTAAAGGCTACTATCTCGCTGAATATAAAAATTATGCCGAACTGACGGCAGCAACTTGTATTGCGCTAGGATTTGATAAGGACAGAGTAGTAGCTGTACCAGCAGCGAGAGTTGTGAAACACCGCACGGCTGCTTCTGCGATCGCACTTCGCGATTGGCTGGCTGCTTCTGCCATAAAAGTTGAGTCAATTAATCTTTATTCTTTTGGCCCTCACGCCCGCAGAAGTTGGATTGTATTTAAAGAAGTGCTGAATCCTGAGATTAAAGTCGGGATTATAGCGGCGGAACCGCAAGATTACAATTCCCAAGAATGGTGGAAATCTAGCGAAGGTTTTCGGACGGTAATCGGAGAAATTATTGCTTATATTTATGCCCGTTTCGTAGATTGGAAAACCTAGCCAGTAATAGTCAACATCCCTTTTAATTCGAGCGTTATAGGGCTGAGGCGCCGCTTCGCTAACCCGCCTTCGCGGTTAGTAAAAAATATTTATATAGCAGTTGTAAATCTGTGGCAATAGAGGACAAAGTAGTGCCGTTTTTTACCATAATTTAACCAAAAATGATAGAATAATTCTCAGATAAGTTGAGGGCAACTCATTGTTAGAAGAACGCGCTTACTGGTTAGCATGGTCGCAAATTAACGGTATTGGGCCGATTTTGTTGCAAAGATTGCAGCAAAATTTCAATAGTTTGGCAGAAGCTTGGACGGCAAAATCCGTAGATTTAATGCGAATCGAAGGGTTTGGCAAGCAGATAATTGAAACTATTGTGCAAGAACGGACTAAACTCAATCCAGAAGAATTTATCGAAAAACATCTTATAAAAAATCCCTCTTTTTGGACGCCCGCAGATCCAGATTATCCCCGCTTATTATTGGAAATTCCAAATCCGCCACCAGTGTTGTATTATCGCGGTTTAGTTGATATAAAAGAGAATCAAGGAATTACGCCGACGGTGGCAATGGTTGGTACTCGCAGCCCTTCGGAATACGGCAGAAGGTGGGCTCGCAAAATTAGTACGGCTTTGGCTAGAAGCGGTTTTACTGTGGTTTCGGGATTGGCTGCAGGCATTGATACAGAGGCTCATACAGGCTGTTTGGAGGCGGGAGGAAGGACTTTCGCAGTGGTGGGGACGGGAGTAGATATTGTATATCCTAAACAAAATGAGAGGTTGTGCGATCGCATTTTGCAGCAGGGATTGGTAATTAGCGAATATCCGGCGGGGACTCAACCGAATAAAACTAATTTTCCCCGCCGAAATCGCATAATTGCTGGCTTAAGTCGCGCTACTATCGTGATAGAAGCTCCGCATAAATCGGGTGCTTTAATTACTGCTTATCAAGCGAATGATTTTTGCCGGGATGTGTATGTTTTGACGGGCAGATTGGATGATGAGCGTTCCTTTGGTTGTTTGGAGTTGCTGAGTAAAGGTGCTCATCCGATTCTGCCGAATAGCGATCGAATGTTAAGCGAAGACAGGTTGTTGGAAATGCTCGGAGCTATGCCCAAATTGGATAGAGCCGAGCAGTTGTCGCTATTTCCTCCAAATCCGACGGTTGAGAAGCAAGGGCCGCCGTTGGAGCCGGAATTGGCTAAGGTGTTAAGTGCGATCGTATCTGGGCCGATTTCTTTTGATACAATTGTGGAAGCAGCGGGATTAGAAGCGGGAAGAGTTTCTAGTATACTTTTGCAGTTGGAATTGTTGGGATTAGTTTCGCAGTTACCGGGAATGCGATATCAGCGGTGCTGATTTGTAAGTAATACGGTTTAGGTTATTGGTGTCAACTTAAGTCTAAAACCCTCTTTATCTCTCGTTTACCGCCGAGGCCAGATCCCCCTAAATCCCCCTTAAGAAGGGGGAGTTTGAGAAGATTCTTGTCCCCCCCTTTTTAAGGGGGGTTAGGGGGGATCAAGGCCTTGATAGTCAGCGGTTGAAACCGCATATATACAAACGAAGTCCGTCTCTAAGAGACTGAAGAATAATAAGGACTAAAGTCCTCATTACGAACTTTTAAATCAATCCGAAATTAACGGCACTAATATTGCTAGCCGAAACACCATTGAGAGAAGCTAAAATCTCCCCTGTTTGTGCAAACCGGATTAAAGTTGCACCGCTATCTTGAGCGATCGCCAATTGCGAGAAACTCAACCCGTTACCCAATACTAACAAATCTTTACCGACTTCAAAATCAGTAATCGTATCAGTACCGGAATTGGTAGAGACTAAGAACTTATCTACTCCCATTCCTCCTATCAAACTATCCATTCCTAAACCGCCCGTGAGCAAATCATCTCCCTTACCTCCGTAAAGAATATCATTACCATCATCGCCATTCAAAATGTCAGCACCACGGTTGCCAAATAAGACATCATCACCGCTACTTCCAAGGATTGTATCGCTACCTTTGCCACCGAAAACAGTGTCATTTCCCAGACTTCCGTCGAGGGAATCATTGCCCCTCATCCCCATCAACACATTATTTGCGCTGTCGCCAGTCAGGATATCGTCGCCATTTGTACCGAGCATTGCATTGGGAGAATTGCTGCCCAAATCAGCATCACCGCTGACAACAGGAGTGGCAATCCCAGCCGGCAATATTACAGCTTCAATTCTGCTATCTAAAGCAGTACCAGTATTGTCAGCAACTAGCTGGGAAATAGGTTTATTTCCGGCACCAACTTCTTTGAATTCTTGAGTTGTTGGGCCCAAGGCTACTTGTTGGAGGCGCGCAAGTGATTCAGGAATTGATGTTCCTGTTGGGTTGGAGACAGCCGCATCAATGCGTTGATTGGCTGTTGCCATTACTGTGGCTGCTTGCGAGATAATTGGGCTGAGTTGTTGAATGTTGAAACTGGGGTCTATTTGCTGGATTTTAGTGGCTGCTTGCTGAATGATTGGTTCTAAGGCTGCTGCATTGCTCAGGTTTAAGACTGTACCTGATTGAATTTGAGCCGTAATTGAACTGACAACAGCTTTGACAATATCGCTATTGGCTGCACTGGAAGCACCGTCAATTAAAGCGCTGGTTTGAGTGATGAAGTTTTGGACTTTCACCATTGCGGATAAGACTTGGACTCCGCCCGGTATGTTGTTGTTGGTAGCTTCTATTGGATCGAAGCTAGTTAGGTCAACATCGGCGGGGAGAGAAAGGGCTGCTTTGACTAAAGATTGTGCTGATTCTGGTTCAATTCCTTTGTCGATTAAGTCGGCGATTAAGCTGGTTAGGAGGGTGACAACTGTGGAATCTGGTGGTGCGGTGACTGGTGTTTCTAGGGGTAAGCCGGTGGCGGTGTCAGTCCCTCCAATCGCAACTAGATTGCCTTCTTCTGGGTCGATTTCTCCGTTTTTGTTGGTGTCGAAAGTCTCGAAGGGGATGTTGAGATTGAATTTACCGCCTGTGTCGGTTGTGGTGGATGGTTCGTTGGTATCGAGGACGGCGTTTTTGTTGGCGTCTAGGAAGAGGGTTGCACCGTCTATGTAGCCGTCAATAACTACGCCGCTGCTGCTAAATTGCAGCAACATCCCCTTACCCTCATATGGACCCGTCTCGTCGTCACTGACAGTAGCACCAGCCCTGTCTTTTGCTGTTAACTTAATCCTGAACTCCTGCGCTATGGGACTTGTGCCACTGAGTGTACGGGTAGCTGAATCGAAGTTGAGCCAACTTGGCCGGGGACTGCCGTCCATCAGAGTTACTTCGTAGGTAAGCGTGTCACCTTGATCGGGGTCTGTGAACGTGTTCTCGGGAAATTGGTACTCGAATGTAAAGGGGTTATTGCTTACTATGGCTCCGTGATGCCAAGGGGTTGTAGTCGGGCCGTAATTGATGACAGGCTTGTTGTTGGGGTCGTTGTCCGCGATCGTCACAGTAGCACTAGAGGGATCGCCTACCTTTTGGGCATAGTAGTCAGAATCTAAAGTGATGACTACTTTCTCGTCACCTTCTACTAGCCTGTCATCGCGGACATTGACAACCATATTGACGCTGCGTTTACCGGCTGGAATGATGACTGCGCTCCGGGACGTCTCGTAAATGTCCAACTGCCGATCGGGTTCGGACTCGGAAACTAATTCATAATCTATACGGGGTATAGCAGCACTGGGTATGGGAGTGTAGCTCGGATCGTCGTATACATAATTGATCTTGAATCGGACTGTCAGCGGCTTATCTAGGCTGCCACCAGTACGAGTAATGGTGAATTTTCCGGGATTGGGTTTTTCGACCAGCGGATCGTAGATTTCCGCCGCATTGGGATCTGTAGCGCTGATAGTAAGCGTTGGCTTGATATCGGGAACTGTAAAAGTTGATCCTTTGACAAACGGTGAACCAGCCCGAGCACTGTCGATCGCCTGTACACTCCATTCATAAGTTTGTGGATTGTAAGAATAATTAGGATCGTAAGGCGGGGCAGGGATTAAGTAATCTGGCTTCAGCAGAAAACTGTAATCCGAGTAGTTCTTGGATTGGTTGACATTTCCCAACTGCACTACTTGTCGAGTTCCGTCATCACCGGACATTGGGCCAACAATGTACTCTTTAATGGGGGGCTGATCACTACCGTTGGAATTGGGAGGAGTAGCCCAAACTTTCAGATTGTAGCTTAAACCCAGATCGGGAGTTTTAGAGTCGATCGAGGTACTACTCTCTGCTGGGCGCCAACTTAATAAAACTCCTTCTGAAGTATTAGTAGACTGTAAAAATTGAGGTTGAGGTGTAGAGGGTGGTGTGTTCGCATCAGGGGTATTGTTGCGGTAGATTTTGACAAAGCTGCCAAAGTTGCCATTACCTGAATTATCTTTTGTCGTGAGTGCAATATCTAGTCTGTTGTCCTTATCGTAGTCTCCCCAAGAAGCAGTCGGTTTGTCAACATTATTAGGTAGCCCTGTATTGGTGATGGATGTAAAATCGCCATACTTATCTTCGCCATTTTTATCTTGTTGGTAAACTTTTGCGATGCCACCCAAATTTTCCCATTCTGTTAGCAGGATATCCAGCTTGCCATCGTTGTCGTAGTCTCCCCAAGCACCGAAAGCAGCACCAGGCCCCGATGGAATCCAACGTCCCTCAAACGTAGTATCCGAATAGTTGTTTTTGCTCTGGAGTACCGTGGTAAAGCTATTGCTCGACAACCCAACCTTTCCACCTGTTAGCAAGATATCTAGTTTGCCATCGTTATTGGAGTCTCCGAATGCACCGTAATCAATAGGGTAGTGCGGGATTTGATTTGGCAGAAGTGGGTTGCTCTCTTCGGTAAAGCCATTGCCAGTGTTGCGATACAATTTTGCGACGTAAATTGGTAAACCTGTGTTGCCTTTTAAACCGGTGTCACCTGCCAGCAAGATATCCTGTTTGCCATCGTTGTTGTAGTCTCCCCAGGCAGCATTGCCAATAACACCGGGCAAGTTGGCCCCTGTCTCTTCCTCAAAGCGAATGCCGTAGTTAAAGGGAATGCCACCGCCAAAGTCAATGCGGTCATTGCGGAACACTTTGGTGATGTAGCCTGAACTCGTGTCGCCTGTGAGTACGAGATCCTGTCTGCCATCGTTGTTGTAGTCTCCCCAAGCAGCAGAACCGTTGAACATACCAGGCAGCCTTGCCGCTAGATCAAATTTAGTAGTGCCCCCGGTTGCGTTAGCGAATCGATTGTTCCCAATCTTTGGGTTCGCCCACAGTGTTGTGGTGGGGATATAGCTTGTCGTACCAGAGGAGTTTATCTCTTCTCTTACACCTATGAGCAAGATATCGAGGTCGCCATCATTGTCGCTGTCTCCCCACGTAGCAGAAGGTTTGGCATCATGATTCTTCCCATTTTCCTGAATCACACCTCCGTAAACGGTAGGCAGCCCTATATCAATTGGTTTAAAAGTACCGTTTTCGTTGCTGTACACTTTCGGGATGTATTGCGATCGGGGAAAAGAAAATGAGTTTAAACTACCTCCTTCCATCACCAACAGATCCAAATCGCCGTCATTGTCGTAGTCTCCCCAGGCATTAGCGCCGACAAAACCAGGTATCTTCAGAGCGGCGAGTTCGTTGGTGAATACTGGGTGGTCATTGGCTTCCCCCTCATGCCGAGCATTAGAGTCCGTTATTCCCAAGGGAGTTTCGTTAGAGAGCGGTAATCCGATCGGGAATATGTTTGGGTTGCCTGTTCCTGTAGTGACTGGTGTTGGTGTCGGTGTCGGCGTACCAATTGTTGGCGTCGGAGTTGGTGTCGGCGTCGGCGTACCAATTGTTGGCGTCGGAGTTGGTGTCGGCGTCGGCGTACCAATTGTTGGCGTCGGAGTTGGTGTCGGCGTCGGCGTACCAATTGTTGGCGTCGGAGTTGGTGTCGGCGTCGGCGTACCAATTGTTGGCGTCGGAGTTGGTGTCGGCGTCGGCGTACCAATTGTTGGCGTCGGAGTTGGTGTCGG
>NZ_JAUBRN010000092.1:0-15710 GCF_036701875.1 Microcoleus sp. MON1_C5
AGACATAGCAGCTCCCGGGCATGAGTACGATACTTTACTACTATATCCACTACTCAAATAGAATGAAATAGCCCTGTATTTCTGCCATTGTCAGCACAGCACGACTAGCTCCCGTTCGCGATCCGCATCCGGCAATTAACACACTGGAGTCTGCAAATATCCTACGCATCAAGACTGTTTTTCCTGCCAAATCGCCTCTCTCTCCGCTTCTAAACCCGACAATAAATCAGTCAAACTCACATTTTCATTTTCCATAATCGTTGCAATCCGATCGATTAGTTGGGGAGCTTGAGGTTGTTTGGGAGCAAGCACAATCAGATTACCTATTTGGAGTAGCACCAGCATATCTCCCTGATTAACATTGAGAGAATTTTGTAATAACTGGGGAATGGTAATTTCCCCTCCCTGTCCTAGAATAATCGGGAATTGTTTAATTTCTACATCCGTTTCTTGTGAAGTTATTGTCACGACGTTAACCTCAGCCTTTAGTGTTAAGTTTCTAATATTCATTATTATAGCAAGGTTTGGGCATTGTACGTTTTGCCCGATCGCCCTAACCAGAAAACCCAAGTGCGATCGCCCTAATTCAAAAACTAATATCGCTCTCATTCCATCACATCATCTGTTGCAGGTTCACCTGGATAAAAAGCATCGCTAAAAATTTCTTCTAACGTATACTGACAATTCTCTGGAAAACTTTTTCGCGGCAGATTTGTTTCTCCAGAAGCTAATGCCATTCCTTTGATGTAAGCTGTCTGGAGAGCTTCTTGTAGGTAAGGTTTGAGACTTGGATTCTCTTGGAGTAACTCTAATATATCGATACGCTGGATGCAAATTGTATTCACCCAACTGCGACTTCTTTTTGATACTTGATATTCCCATTTAAGCAAATGTCCAATCAAAATACTCAAGCGGTTTCTTAATTCGGCGCGTTGTTGTTTTCCCAATGACTCAATCTCCTCGATTAAATTAGGTAGGTCAATTTGACTCCATTCTCGATGTTTGAGGAGTTTTGCTTGTTCCTGAGTCCAAGCATAAAAATCAGTTTCATAAAGACTTTGTATTAAAGTTCCCGGTATTTGTCCACTTTGTGGTGTTTGCATAAAAATATCAAAATTTAGTGTTCTTTCCTTAATTATACTTAACAGCTTCATTATCCGGCTTATTTCTTAGTCTCGCGTTGCGAGTAATTCGTTTTTGTGGGACAATCCCCCCGTGGTTGCCCCAGTTTCAACCCCCTCCTTCATCAAGAGGGTAACTTTCCCAACAACCCCTACCTCAAAAACAACTTATACGCCGGATTCTGACTCTCATCTCCATACTGATAGCCCAGCGTATCCAAAAAAGCCTGCCACTCTTTCATCTCATCGGGCGGTACTTGAATTCCCACCACAATTCGCCCGTAATCAGCCCCGTTATTCCGATAGTGAAAAACGCTGATATTCCAGTTAGGACTCATCGAACTCACAAACTTCATCAACGCACCCGGACGTTCGGGAAATTCAAAGCGATAAAACAATTCGTGATGTGCCAGCATCGAACGCCCGCCCACCATATGCCGCACGTGCAATTTCGTTAATTCATCATCAGTTAAATCCAAAGTGTTGAAGCCACAATCTTCAAAACTTGCGGCTATCTTCACCGCATCGGCACGGTTTTGAATTTGTACACCGATAAAAATATGTGCCTCTTTCTCATCCGCAATTCGATAGCTAAATTCTGTTAAATTGCGTTTGCCCAGACATTCGCAAAACCTGCGGAGACTTCCCGGTTGTTCGGGAATTGTGACTGCAAAAATGGCTTCGCGGCGTTCGCCAAACTCGGCTCTTTCTGCTACAAAACGCAGCCGATCGAAATTCATGTTCGCGCCGCAAGCAACAGCAATTAATGTTTCTCCTGCGATTTGTTCGCGTTCCACGTAAGCTTTCGCACCTGCGATCGCCAAAGCGCCAGCAGGTTCTAAGATAGATCGCGTATCTTCAAAAACATCCTTAATCGCCGCGCAAACATCATCCGTATCCACCAAAATAATCTCATCCACATACTCCTGACACAACCGAAAAGTTTCCTCCCCCACTTCGCGCACAGCAACGCCGTCAGCAAATAAACCCACCTGCGACAAACGCACCCGTTTACCCGCTTTCAGCGATTGATTCATTGCATCGGAATCCACCGGTTCGACGCCGATAATCTTAATTTCCGGCCGCAACCGCTTGACATAGGCCCCAATTCCCGAAATCAATCCACCGCCACCAATGGCCACAAAAATCGCGTGAATTGGTTTTTGATGTTGCCGCAGAATTTCCATGCCGATCGTACCCTGTCCAGCAATCACGTAGGGGTCATCAAAAGGGTGAATAAAAGTCATACCTTTTTCCGCCTCTAATTGACGCGCAAAAGCATAAGCATCATCGTAAGCATCCCCATGCAAGACTACCTCTCCACCACGGGCTATCACTGCATTTACCTTTACCTGTGGCGTCGTTACGGGCATGACGATAATCGCGCGAGTGCCCAGGTGGCGGGCAGCGAGGGCAACTCCTTGGGCGTGGTTGCCGGCGGAAGCTGCAATCACACCTTGTGCTAGCAAATCCGGCGACAGTTGCGCCATTTTGTTGTACGCACCCCGCAGCTTGAAGGAAAACACCGACTGCATATCCTCTCGCTTCAGCAAAAGTTTATTGTTGAGCCGTGCTGATAGATTGGGGGCGACTTCTAGGGCTGTTTCTTGAGCAACATCGTAGACGCGGGCGGTGAGGATTTGTACCAGGTAATCGCAAAGCATGGGGTTAACAGGTTGGTTGATGCCGGATGGTGGGATAATTGTACGGCACTTGTGTTAGTATTTTGCGGGGAATTGGCGATCCTCTTCGAGGGCTTCGCTAACGGGCGATCGCAAGTTTTCAATAATAACTTTTCTCTTTGGGAACATAAGAAGGGTGAAGACTATGAATAATATTTCGTTTTTGCCGTTTCCCCGGTTATAAAATCCGGTTGATGAGCGTATTAGTCCGTAATCCTTGATTTAGTATGTAAATTCATGAACGTACAAATTACAGATTTGCGTGCTGGCGACGAGCCAAAAATTCAACAGGTAGCTAGATTAATACTTGAAGGTTTTAAAGAGCATTGGCCCGATGCTTGGCCAGATCTAAAATCTGCTTTGCAAGAAGTGCAAGAATCTTTGGGAGGCGATCGCATCAGTCGAATTGCTGTCGGCGACAGCAATCAAGTTTTGGGATGGATTGGTGGGATTAAACAGTATGACGGTAATGTTTGGGAACTGCACCCGCTGGTAGTGAGAACAGAATTTCGCGGACAAGGAATTGGTCGATCGCTCGTAGCTGATTTAGCAGCAGAAGCTAAAAACCGGGGAGGGATCGTGCTGTGGGTGGGTACCGACGACGAAGACAATCAAACCACTCTTTCAGGCATCAATCTTTATCCTAACGTTTGGGAACACGTCGCCAAAATTAGAAATTTGCGCGGCCATCCCTACGAATTTTATCAAAAAATGGGTTTTGCGATCGTGGGAGTGATGCCCGACGCCAACGGAATTGGCAAGCCAGATATTTTCATGGCAAAGCGCTTGTAAAGTTTAATGTAGGTTCTAAATTTACTGGCCGGTGGCTTGCCAATTCAACACTTAGCAAAATTAGTTGTTGAAAGTTTCCCAAAAAATCGGTCTAGTCTGGACGTGCGAAACCCGTTCGAGGGTCGCTAATAAACAAACCCAGAACTAACGAATCCATCACCGTATCCCAGACAGGAGTCAAACGCTCTGCATCGTCAACCCAGTAATCAAAAGTAATCAAACACTGAACATTAGAACCCAATCCAATACAGATTCGCGAATAAGCTTCCCGCTGCTCTGGAGGGTCGATAAACTTAAATTCAGTCCAAACAATGCGGGCCGTTTGCCGCTTCAATTGGATAATTTCCCCAAAAGCGATCGGATTCCGCGTATCATCTTCAACCACCTTCTGTAATAGCGGCACCAGCGGAAAATCTGCCCAGTTACCAGGTGGTAGCAAATTAAACGAAACCTCCAAACGACAATCATCATCCGGCGGCTTTTTATCCGTAAATCTGAACGAGTTAGTATCCGGTTCAAAATGCCAATCTTCCGGGACATCAAAGCGGACTGCACCTCTTCCTGCTACAAAAATTCGAGTTCCAGGCTTTGACTTCCAATTGTGGTCTTCTTTAAGCTCTAAGGTTTCCTTGAGCCATTCTTGCTTTTTGCGCTTAGACATAAACAGAACACCAAATTGCTGCTACTGTGTAGTTTTAGACCTTGCAAACACATTTTAACTCTATTTTGGTCGCCGTTTGCTCACATATAACAATCCTTACAAAAATTATGAATTCCTCTCTTCTCTATTCCTCTGTGTTCTCTGCGCCTCTGCGGTAAAAAATAATTCCTTTCCCAATTGGCTAACTTTTATTTTTCACTCTTGGGAATCACATACCTAATTCCGCCTTTATTCCCAGCCGCATCGCCCTTATAACGCGGGATAACATGAATAGCCGCGTGAGTGCGACTTTGACCAGCCTGTTTATTAATATTTATTCCCACATTAAACCCGTCCGGCTGAAATTCTTTACTTAACATCTCTTGTACCTTATTAGCCATAAACCAGCAAGCCGATTGCTCTCGAAACGGAAGTTCAAAATAATTGGCAACGTGACGCTTGGGGATGATTAAAACATGACCTTTGCTGGCGGGATAACCGTCAAACATCGCATAAGCTGTTGCTGATTCAGTTAGCAAAATTAGGTTTTTGTAAGGATTGCAGAATATGCAGTTATTAGTAGAATTTATTTGATGGTTGTAATGCACGTATTTGTAAATTTCGCAATACTCATCTAGGTGAACTGGCTTAAATGGAAGTTTGACAATGCACTGATATGTAGGTTTTTTGTGGACATAATGTTCTCGGAAGCCTTCTTTTTTAATATCCCTTCTCACCGCAAAATACGCATTCCCTCCCGGTTTCAACAGGTGCGACACTTCCATCAGGACATTAGCTTGTTCTTCAGGAAACAAAACATTCAAAACATAAAAGCAAATGATTGTGTCGAATTTATCTTCGGGGAATTCCGGGAAATAATAAGGGTCATAACCCGTAATATCGAAGCCTTTTTGCTGCAACAATTTCACATCGCTGCCCAAGCCGCACCCAAAATCTAAGACTTTGCCTTGCAGCAAGTTTTTATCCAATAAAAATCTTGCCGGGAATGACAGGGAAATTCTTTCGAGGGCCGTCAGGTGGCTGAATTTATTTTGTTGCTTTTTCATGGCGGCATAAATTTGATTTTAATCGATATTTTTCAGTCCGCGCACCATCCGGACGATAGTTTTTGTAGTAGCGATTTCAAGATCCGAATGTTATCTAAAAATTTTACCATTATTGCAGTTTGGCGATCGCCCCTTTTTCCACCAACACCTTACCAGTCACCAAATCCCGCACCGTCGCCAACAAAACCCGCCTCTCATCCACCTCAAAACTCACCGAAACCCTGTCAATTCCCAATACCCCAGGCGGGTTCAAATGCGCCACACAAACTTGCTGGTGGTGGCTTTCCAGAGACCGAAAATCCGTTTTTTTGTTGAGCAAGCTGCTCGTCATTTGCCCTTTTTCGTTAAAAATAACCTCCGCTTGCGATACCTCCGCAACTTCCCCAATATCTAACCGAATTTCCCTTTGCCCTTCAATTGCCACTTGCAGCGTCAACTCTTCGGAACTTTGACAGGGATACTTCATTTCCTTGCTAAATATCGGCGAATAAGCATAAGCTTTAGCATAAGGTTCCCAGAGGCGAATTGCATAGCTGTGGCGCAAATAATCGTCAACACTCGCTAATTGTGTCAACGCTAAAGCACCGTGTGCCACTGCTTCAAAAGGCTTGTCTCTTTGGACTTTTTGCCGCCCAAAATACGAAACCACTAAATTAGATACAGCCGGAATTAAAGAAGTTCCTCCTACCAGCAAAACCTGTTCGATATCTCCTTTGCCGATACCTTTTCCCTGTGCAATACTCAGCACTTCATCTAAACTTTCCCGCAACTGTTCTAACAACTGCCTAGCTTCCAGAATTTCCTCAAGCTTGTCTCGGTTTAGCTGCAAGTCGTAAGACATAAAATTTTCATCGTCAAACCAGCTTTCCTTCGCCTCATTAACTTGAGAAACTTGAATTTTTAATTTTTCCGCTATTTCTAATAAGTTTTGCCAGCCAACTGGGCCGACTTCTGCCCGCGACGAACCAATTTGCCGCAAATAATCTTCGACAATCCAGATGTCAATATCTTCGCCCCCGACATAAGCATCGGATTTTGCCAACACTTCGGCACGCACCCCCCCCAGCCCCCCCTTGGTAAGGGGGGGAGCGAGATTTCTCTCCCCCTGGCTAAGGGGGGGAGCGAGATTTATCCCCCCCTGGCTAAGGGGGGGAGCGAGATTTATCCCCCCCTTGGTAAGGGGGGATAAGGGGGGGGTTAGAGCAGTACGGACTAAACTTAAATCTAAAGTTCCGCCGCCAAAATCAACTACTAAAACTAGAGAGCCGGGGCGTTTTACTGCATATCCCAGGGCGGCGGCTGTGGATTCATCTATTACTTGAACTTCCGCAACTCCCAAACTTTCTCCTAAGTCGCGAAACCAATCTAGATATCGCTCAAATGCTCCGACTGGTACTGTAAAAATTACTTTGTCGGGCTGTATACTGTGTAAATATAATTGTTTCCAAATAGTCTTAATAAACTTTTCTGCTACTGATTCGGCTGTGTAGGTGTCGCCATCAAGATTGCGGGGCGGCGGCTGATAGTCGGCAGCTAAATTGCGTTTAAAAGCTTTGAAAAAGCGGTCTGGCTGGGATTGCCCCAAACGCTGCGATCGCACTTTTTCTCCCAGCACCAACTCTCCGGCATTTTTCACAAAGACTAAAGTCGGCACTACAGATATTTCTCGAATATCTCCGCTCAAATTCTTCGTTTTAAAAATGCGGGACATCTCGCCCAACCGCAAAGTTTCTGGTGTTTTCGTATCCGGGTTAAGAATGCACACAACCGTATTGCTGGTGCCGAAGTCAATGGCAACTGTAGTCATGTTGATTTATAATTTAAAATTTAATTTTTCATGCCCGCTGGAAGGGTGCGACTAACTTTAGCAGGAGTAAGAATTCGCTCTCCCTCTCGATAGCCGACAAACCGAATATAAACTAATTCTCCTTCGGTTATATCCTCAACATCCGGCTGGTGCAACTGCGGATTGTAAGCAGTTTGTTCCCACGCAGAACCAATCGTTTCAAAATCCCAACTTGACAAGAGATTTTCTAAGGGAGTAAACAAAGCTGAGAGATTTTTGGCGGGCATATCCGGCTTGGCTTCTGCCATTTTGCGGGCGGCGGGATAGTTGGTTAACAAAGTTTGCAACTGTTCAAAGGTAGCGCGGCGAAAATCGGCAGTTAGTTGAGCTTTTTGCTGCTGCAATTCCGATCGCAGCCGGAAACACTGCTGCCTCAATTCTTCTATTTCGCTGGGATCAGTTGTGATTGTAGCGGATATTGGCAGTGCGAGCCAAGTGCGATCGAACTCTTGAAAATTCAAATTCAGCACTGTTGCCAGCCGTCTCAGTTGGTCTAGCGTGAGTTTTCCCACGTCTCCCTGCCGCACTAAGCGCACTCCAAAGCGACTTAAACCTGCTTTGTCGCCTAAGTCTTGCCAATCGAGAATGTCTAGCTGATTCATGCGTTCCCGCAGAATTTTATCGTACTTAAACTCGATCGCATCTCCCGCCTCAGATGCAGCATAAAGGTAGACTAAAATTAGAAAAATGCCCCCGACAGCCAGCGCGAAGCTGAAGGCAGGCACTGTTGTTACATCAACTGTTGCACCGATGAACTCAAACATTTTTAACTCTTCTAAACTTGTTTTAAAGTCTGCGTTTGTTCAACGGTCAAATTTTCTTCGCCTTGATAATATTCTGGTAGCAAGTCTTGAGATTCTACTTCTCCGAGGGCTTTTTCAATCCCGGCGGTGGTTTCGGTGCAGCTAGAACCGGTGGCGTTGAGGACGGTTTCGGTAATTTTGCCGTCTTTGCCGATTCGGTATTCTATTTGGCGGTATTCTGCCATAATTCTGCCTCTTAGTTTAATGCTTGAGTGTTGACTGCTGAGTGTTGAGTTATATTATAGATTCTATTTACCCATTATTCTAATGAATTTTTGTAGCGACAATGCAACCGGGGTTTCGCCGGAGATTATGGCGGCGATTGCAGCGGCTAATTGCGGTGCTGTGATGTCTTACGGAGATGATGAATATACACAGCGTTTGCAAGTTAAATTTTCGGATTTGTTCGAGACATCGGTGACAGTTTTTCCGGTAGCAACTGGTTCGGCTGCTAATGCTCTTGCCCTTGCAGTTGTTACTCCTCCTTACGGCGCTGTTTACTGTCACGCAGCATCTCATATTAATGTGGATGAATGCGGCGCGCCGGAGTTTTTTACAGGCGGTGCAAAGTTAGTGACAGTAACAGGAAATCATGGTAAAATAGAGCCAGAGACTTTAGGAAAAATACTCGATCGCGCTGGTGCAGGTGTCGTCCATCACGTACAGCCCGCTGCCGTCAGCATCACTCAAGCAACGGAAGCCGGCACAGTCTACAATCCAGCGGAAATTTCCCACATTTCGGAAGTAGTTCGCGCTCACAATTTGCACCTGCACATGGATGGAGCTCGCTTTGCTAATGCTGTTGTCAGTTTGGGCTGTTCTCCGGCGGATGTCACTTGGCGCGCCGGTGTGGATATTCTCTCATTTGGAGCGACAAAAAACGGTGCGATGGGTGCGGAAGCTGTGGTTTTTTTTAATCAAGAATTAGCAAAGACTTTCCCTTTTTACCGCAAGCGCAGCGGGCATCTTTTCTCGAAAATGCGGTTTTTGTCGGCGCAGTTGGAAGCGTATGTAACGGATGATTTGTGGCGGAAGAATGCGACTCATGCAAATAATATGGCAGCCAAATTAGCTGAAGGTTTGGCGGAAGTTGAGGGAGCGAAGTTTTGCCATCGGGTTGAAGCCAACGAGATTTTTATTCAACTTCCCGAATCAATAATTACATCGGTTTTAGCTGAGGGTTTTCTGTTTTATCGGTGGGATGAATGTACTGTTAGACTGGTAACGGCTTTTAATACTCTGGAAGCGGATGTTATTGCTTTGGTGGAAGCTGTTAAACGCTATTCTGTATAGATTGTAGATTGGTAAGGGCGGGTGTATTGAGCATTTTTGTGATAGCAAATATTATGTTAACCCGCCCTGGCTGGCGCTACCCAGCTAGAGTTTAATCGATTGAGAAACAGGTTCTGCAACTGCGGCTAGTTCGGGTTCAACTGCTTCGAGGTGCTCTTCTAAAAGCGCCAGATTTCTCATGTTTGATTTATAAAAAGCATCAAAGATATCTCCGACTAAAGGTACTGAACCAACGACGGCTTCTAGACCGATATTGTAAATCATTTTCCCTAGAGTTTTTTGGGGAAGGTTGAATCGAGTTGCTAAGTAAATTAGGTATGCGGAAAACGCAGTATCTACAATATCCCCAGCACCCGGAACTAAACCGATAATAGGGTCTAAGCCGATGCGAAATTTGGTGCCGGGGATGCCAATGGCGGTATCCATCAGGCGGCTGAGTTTGCGGATGCGATTGAGGGTGGCGAGACGCTCTATGTTGTTCATATTATTATTGTTGAACTAGGTTGAAAATTTTAAATCTGTCGGAAGGCGGAAAAAAAACATCTAGAAGCCGCTCATTTTCCATCTTCGCTAATATGCTGAATTCCCCATTCGTGCATGGCATTAATAATCGGTTTGAGACTTTCGCCCAAAGGCGTTAGGGAATATTCAACTTTTGGCGGCACTTGCAGGTAAATTTCCCGATGCACGATCGCGTCTGATTCCATTTCCCGCAGTTGCTGCGTCAGCATCTTCTGAGTAATGCCGTTGACGGCTCGTTGCAGCTCGTTAAAGCGCTTCACTCCTTGAAACAACTCCCGCAGAATCAAGACTTTCCAGCGCCCGCCAATCACATCTAGAGTGCGTTCTACAGGGCAATTTGCTCGATCGACCTTTACTTCTTGGACTTGCATAGTATCTTTTTGGTAAGTACCGCACTTTTAAGTGCGTACTATTCATAATAGCTTGACTCGGTTTAAAATAAAAACATCAAAGAAACACCGGATAAATTTCACTGAGGATTCAGAAAATGATTACCGTCAGAAAAAGTGAAGCAAGAGGACACGCAAATCACGGTTGGCTGGACAGTTACCACACATTTTCTTTTGCCGGCTATTACGATCCAAATTATATGAATTTTCGATCTTTGCGGGTAATTAATGAGGATGTCGTTAGCCCCAGCAAAGGTTTCGGCACTCACGGACACAGTGACATGGAAATCATTACTTATGTATTAGAAGGAGCATTAGAACACAAGGACAGTTTGGGTACCGGTGCAGTGATTAAACCCGGTGAAGTACAGCGAATGAGTGCAGGTACGGGGATCAAGCACAGCGAGTTCAATAACTCGCAAACAGACCCGGTTCATTTGCTGCAAATCTGGCTGTTACCCGATACACAGGGTTTGCCTCCGAGTTACGAACAGCGGGAGTTTCCCCTAGCAGAAAGGCACGGAAAACTGCGTTTAGTGGCGGCAAGAGATGCGAGAGATGGTGCTGTTAAAGTGCATCAAGATGTGGATTTGTATGCGGCTGTTTTGGATAAAGACTCGCGGGTTTCTCATGCTTTGCAGCCGCATCGCCATGCTTGGGTGCAAGTGGCTCGCGGCTCGGTTTTGCTCAACGGTTTGAGTTTGAAGAATGGCGACGCTGCGGCGGTTAGCGGCGAGTCTGAATTGGCGATTGAAGCTACGGCAGATGCTGAGTTTTTGCTGTTTGATTTGGCATAGAATTGAATGCGAAATCCCCGATTTATTGGAAAAGTCGGGGATTGGAAATTACTCGGCGGTTGAAACCGCTACTACAAAAACTAAGTCCGCCTTCGCGGACTAATAAATTAATCAGCCCTCCAAGATTTTGTGCCAAAGATACCTGCTACAAGTTCGGGAATGCCAAAATCAACATCTAAGCTTTCCCAGTCAGGACTTACGCACGAACGCTATATATAGCGTACCCTCTTCCCAGACTAACTAGAGCGATTCCTGACGCTACCCCTCGCTAGAAAATCGCCTGAACTATTGCTAGATTTTATATTTTTTCTTTTTTTTATAAGATTTTTTTCTGGATGGAGGGGACTTAAGAGAAAAGCTTGGCTGTAAAATAGTAAACGAGCCGAAAACTCGATTGCGTATGAAATTTACTACCCTTGACTATTGTCAATATTTACTCAGTAGTCAAATTAATTATACCGTGACCAATCTGGCTGACCATCTCAAGCGGTGCAGCCACGATACTATTAATTTATTCTTAAAAACTCAAAAAATTACTTCCCGGATGCTTTGGGAGCAAGTTAAGCTGGTTATCCAAACTGATGAAGGAGGTTATCTTCTATTTGACGACACAGTTATTGATAAAAGATTCGCCCCCAAAATAGAGCTGACTCGCAGACAATATAGTGGGAATGAAAAACGGGTGATTCGAGGGATTGGTCTAGTTACTTGCATCTATGTCAATCCAAAAAAAGGGCTTTTTTGGATAGTGGATTACCGCATTTATGACCCTGATGGAGACGGAAAGACCAAACTAGACCATGTAGAAGATATGCTCAAAGGTATAGTTTATCACAAGCAATTGCCTTTTTGGGGCGTTTTGATGGATAGTTGGTATGCGACCAAAGATTTAATGCTGTTAATTGATAGCTTGGGTAAGTTTTACTACTGTCCGCTGAAAAAAAATCGATTAGTTGATGATACAGGAGGGGTAGAAAAGTACAAACGAATTGAAAAATTGAGCTGGAGTGATGAGGATGCAGGAGTCAGGAAAAATCGTAAAAGTCAAAGGGTTTCCTAATCTAAAAAAAGTGAAATTATTCCGGGTAGTTGCCTCGAACGGCGACACGGAATATGTCGCTACCAACGATATTTCTCAGTCTTCTACGGATGACGTTAAAGATGTGTGCGCCAATCGATGGAAAATTGAGGAGTTTCACAGAGAACTGAAACAACTGACTGGAGTTTCCAAGTGCCAGTGCAGAAAAGCCCGGATTCAAAGAAATCATATTGGGTGCGCTATTCTAGTCTGGCTTAGGCTCAAAGACCTCGCCAATCAGATGAATTTGACTATCTATCAACTTAAACAAGGACTGTTATCAGACTATTTAAGTCGGGAACTACAAACCCCCACTCTTAAGATGACCTTGGTCTAGTTTTGGCTTTTATATTTCAATTTCCTGGGGTTGATGAGCCTGGGTTTTAAAGTTGTATCCAGTCCGAAAGGCTTAGCCTTCTCTATTAAGCCAAATGCTATATATAGCGTTCATGCGTAAGTCCTGAATCATTAAAATGCCACTTGCAGTGTTCTTGAACTCTCTTGCGGGTGGGTAGGATCGAGCGAGGCAGTCTGTCTGATAGATGTCCGGTTGATTTAGCTGTGGCAGCCAGGTTAAAAGAGCCTGGACATCCTTTAGTGAAGGCGTTTGCCCGATTAATACAATTGGCTGATCCAGAACAATTGCCACTCCCTCTGCATGAACGATATCTAGCAATTGAGTCGCATTTCGGGTCAAAACCTGCTGAATAAAATTAGGATCGTGCAGGAATGCCTGGTGAAGGTTGTCCTGAATTGCTTTGACTTGGGCGCGATAATGGCTCAATTCTCGTTCTTGCTGATGTACCAGTTCGATCGAGGCAAACTGTCCTAAGAATTCGCAGGTTTTGCGCGTTTCATAACTTACCAGTTTAGGGCTGTAATGGTGACAGGCAATTAGGCCCCACAGGCGTTTATCGTCAATCAATGAGATGGTGAGTGACCCGGCAACCCCCATATTTTGTAAGTATTCGACGTGATAGGGAGAAACTCCTCGTAATACAGAGTCACTCAGATCGAGTGCTGGCTCGTTTGAGGCATTGTTGATCGAAATGAGACGGACTGGAGTGTAATTAATATTGGGAATTTGGCGCACCCAGTTGCGAAGAAACAAGTTGCGGGCAGGGACAGGAATATCGGTCGCTGGATAATGCAGTCCCAAATAGCTTTCCAGATGGCTCTCTTTCTCTTCTGCGATCACCACTCCATGATCGTCGGCTTCAAAACGGTAAACCATGACGCGATCGAATCCTGCGATCGCCTTCACTTCTCTGGCAAGTGTTTGAGCTAAATCAGAAAGGTCGATCGCACTGCGAAGCGTCAGGATTGCAGCTTGCAGACGAAAGTTAAACTGGATTGAGTGAGTTTTGTCGGTGGGAGGCTGAGGTTCCAGTTCCAGGATCAGCGCCTCCGTTGTTCGATGGAGCGTACTTCTAAAGGTTTGTCCCCTCACCCTCGCCCTCTTCCCCCGGGAGAGAGGTTGGGGGTGAGGGTCTTTTACCCGCCCTTTTAACTCAAACGGGTTGCAACGTTCCATGTTGTCTTGCAGCAGAAAGTCAGCAATTAGTTTTACCTGAGTGCGAGAAAATAATCGATGTAAGGATTGCCCCAACAAAGCTGCTGCGGGAATGCCAAAAAATTGCTCTACATTCTCACTCACCTGCAAAATTTTGAGGTGTGGCTCTTGCAGCGTCAACAGCACTCCATGTGGTTGAATATAGCCTGGAGCGTAGACAGATTCATCACTGCACCTCTCTAGGGTTGTCAGAGATAAAGGAGTGAATGAGGATTGTTCCATAGCAGTTAAGAGATTCATCTTTAAAGTGGTAAGGTTGCTATCCCGGCTATCAACCAATCATGACGATTCGATCGATAGGTAGTACTCTCAAGCTACTGAATATCTCTTTAAATAATTTTTTAAAAATCGAGTTAGCAAATATGCTGACAAACAACTGGCTTAAAAAATGTGATATTGTCGTAGAGTGCGAAATAAAATTTTAGTGAGAACATAACCGTATGACTGATCAGCAAAAGATTACTCAACTTATCGATCGCAAAACAGGCAAAAAGATCAAAATCGGTGGAGCAAGAGCTTCCCAAAAACGCCCAGCTAGTGCTTCTCAATATATACCTAATCGCTTTACAGAGTCTGAACTTCCACCTCGTGTAGATTTGCGTCCGCACATGACACCAGTGGAAAATCAAGCGAATGCCAATAGTTGTGTAGCAAATGCGATCGCAGGTGGCTATGAGTATCTGCTTAATCGTACACTGGGAAAAACCGAGGATATCAGTCGTCTATTCATTTACTACAATGCTAGAAAATATGACGGGATACAAGGCGATCAGGGTAGTACCGCCACAAGTAGCATTCAAGTTTTAGAGAAACTGGGTGCTTGTACCGAAAAAACATGGACTTACAACCTGAATAATGTAGACTCTCAACCATCTGGGCAGGCTTACAAAGAGGCATTACAGTATGTAATAGCTAAAGCTCAATCGCTTCCTGTCGATCTTTTTACAATGAAGCATTGCCTAGCTGAGGGATATCCCTTTACCTTCATTTTAAAGCTATTTAAAACATTTGACCGTGCCAAAGGTGGCGGTAATGTCGCATCACCAGAAGCAGGAGGAGCGGAAGGGCGTGAAACGCATGGAAATCATTCTATGCTTTGCGTAGGCTACTCCGAAAAGTCGCAATCCTTTATTGTTCGTAACTCTTGGGGTTCGGATTGGGGAGACAGTGGATATTGCTATGTTCCCTTTGATTATTTAACTAATTCTGATTATTGCTGGGATTGCTGGGCAATCCGTGAGTTACAGCAACGTGCAGTTGACACAACAGCTCCTAGACAAGGAACCCCTAACCAGGCAACTCCTAGACAAGGAACCCCTAACCAGGCAACTCCTAGACAAGGAACTCCTAACCAGGCAACTCCTAGACAAGGAACCCCTAACCAGGCAACTCCTAGACAAGGAACTCCTAATCAGGCAACTCCTAGACAAGGAACTCCTAATCAGTCAGATCCTAATCGGGACTTAAGCATCTCCGAATTTACACAATCATTATTCCAAACACAATCATTATTCCAAACAGAAACTTTTACTCTGGAGACGGTTGATTTTTGTGAAGGAGTTTGGGTTTCTGATGATGAGTTTCTGATTGACATTTCTGAAGAGGAAGAATTCAGCTATGAAGAAACCTACGAGTATTCGTATGAGTACATTGATTATGAAGAGACGGTTCAAACTGATTTCAGCCTCTTAGAGGAGTCTTTTGAGTCAATCGAATATAGCCTGTTTGAGTCTGTTATAGAGGAAGAGATTGAAAATAGCCTCGACGAGGCTGAAGACGACGACGAGGCTGAAGACGACGAGGCTGAAGACGACGAGGCTGAAGAAGAGGAGGCTGAAGAAGAGGAGGCTGAAGACGACGAGGCTGAAGAAGAGGAGGCTGAAGACGACGAGGCTGAAGAAGAGGAGGCTGAAGAAGAGGAGGCTGAAGACGACGACGAGGCTGAAGACGACGAGGCTGAAGACGACGACGAGGCTGAAGAAGAGGAGGCTGAAGACGACGAGGCTGAAGACGACGAGGCTGAAGAAGAGGAGGCTGAAGAAGAGGAGGCTGAAGAAGAGGAGGCTGAAGAAGAGGAGGCTGAAGAAGAGGAGGCTGAAGAAGAGGA
>NZ_JAUBRN010000092.1:15810-16495 GCF_036701875.1 Microcoleus sp. MON1_C5
GGCTGAAGAGGAGGCTGAAGAAGAGGCTGAAGAAGAGGCTGAAGAAGAGGCTGAAGAAGAGGCTGGAGAGGAGGCTGAAGAAGAGGAATAGACTTGGGTTTATCTGGCTAAGAATTTGTGTCAGATTTGAGGGTTTGGCGAGAGATGACAGAAGAGATTGCTTAAGCTTTTTCTGTCATCTCTTTGTATTCTGACAGCAAAAAAGAAGTCAAAATAGAATTTACAACAAAAACTCAGCGAGTCTGTTACGGCTAGGCAAAATGTTCAAATGTCGGTTGATTTAATACCAAAACAATCCGCTCAAGCTACCGCCGAAAAAGCAGCCGATATATTGGCACAACTTGGATTGGCGGATCGCGTAGTAGATTCCAAACCATCAGCCTTATCGGGTGGACAAAAACAACGGGTAGCGATCGCTCGCGCTTTAGTGAATAATCGGTTTCATTGATCTCCCATTCTCGATCGCTCAGGCTGCTGGCATAAGGCATTTTTGCTTTAGTTTATCTCTTTTCCTATAAGATATCAAATGGGTTCTATAAACAATCAGAAGTTAGTTCAAGTTTAGATAGATAAATTTGGGGTATTGGGAATGCGATCGCTATTACTGTCAGGACTTACGCACGAACGCTATATATAGCGTACCCTCTTCCCAGACTAACTAGAGCGATTCCTGACGCTACCCCTC
>NZ_JAUBRN010000093.1:0-16285 GCF_036701875.1 Microcoleus sp. MON1_C5
GTTTCGCTCCGGCACAGCCGGAGCAAGATTAAGGGATACTTCCAGTCTAGGGCTTAACCGCCTTGGCGGTTGCTATAGTTGACGACTCAAGGCATAATTGTTCGCTATTCCGGTTTTTTTGGCCAATCTCGTCACAATATCAGACACCACAAACGGGCGCGAAATGTTGCACTCAAAAAATAAAGGTAAAGCGCGAGTAGGAATCTGGCGCTTTACCTTTATTTTTTAAACTTTTGAAGCTTTAATCTTCTTCCGCAGCTTCGCCACCAACAACGACATCGCGAATCCGCAAACTCGGGCCGCCGCAGCCCACGGGCAAACCGCTTTGTCCTGCCTTGCCGCAGCCGCCGGATTCATCCCAGTAGAAATCGTCGCCGATCGCCTCAATATCGGCTAAAGTGCTGAAAACATTACCCGAAAGGGTAACATCCCGCACCGGATTGTCGAGTTTTCCGTCACGGATCATCCAAGCTTCGCCGGCACTAAAAGTAAACATTTCGCCGTTAGTCATGCCGCCTTGCCAATTGCGCGCATAAACTCCTTCTTTGATACCAGAAAATAAGTCAGCAACTGGCGTGTCACCCCGTTCGATCCAAGTATTCGTCATGCGGACGATCGGCGGATAATGATAATTCAAACAGCGAGCATTGCCAGTAGGCGTTTCTCCCAACTTGCCCGCAGTTTCCCGCGAGTGCAGCCGCCCGACTAAAGCGCCGTCTTTAATTAACTGAGTAGTAGTCGCCGGAGTGCCTTCATCGTCGTAGAAATAGCTGCCCCGGTGTCCCTCTGGCGCTGCACCGTCGAAAATTTGCAAGTTTTTGGGGCCGAACTGGCGGCCGAGGGTCATAATTTCCAAAATGTCGGGATTTTCGTAGGCCATGTCGGCTTCGGAAAGGTGTCCGAAGGCTTCGTGGACGAATAATCCGGTCAAAATCGGGTCGATGACGACGGTGTAAGTGTTGCCTTGGACGGGGGGTAAGGCTAGGGAATCTACGGCTCTCTGGGCGGCGCTGCGAACTTGAACATCGAGATCGGTTAAGTCTTCGTAAGCTTTGCGGGAACCAGTGGTTTCGCGGCCGGTTTGTACGGTTTCCCCGCTGCGGGCGGTGGCGGCAAAGCGCATTTCCATGTCTGCCCAACCTTGTTCGAGCATGGTGCCTTCGGAGGTGGCGAGGATTATCCGCTGGGTGCTGTCGCCGTAGCGCACGGAGATTGTGGCGATGCGGGGGTCAATGCTGCGGAGAATCGCCGCGTAGCGATCGCACAATTGCTTTTTGTCAATTAGGGGAACCAGACGGGGGTCTGTTCCTGTCAGCGGCAGCAAGCAAATGTCTTGTACTGGGGTAACTGGCGCCAGGATCGTTTCTTCTTCGCCGATCAGTTTGGCCGCGGCGATGGCTTCTTCGATTCTTTCGGCGAGGGTGGAAAGTCGGTTAAAACTGGCAAAGCCCCAGCCGCCTTTATGACAAGCTCTGACTTGGCCGCCAATTGAGACTCCTTCGCTGAGGGTTTCAATTTTTTCGCCCCGCAGCAGGATGTCGGTGCCTTCGGCTTCTTCCAGTCGAATTGCCAGATAATCGACTTGGTGACGGTAGCGTGCCATTAAGTCTGACAGCAGATTTTTCGAGTCGGCGATCGAGGTGGGCATAAGGAAAGCACGGTGTTTAACTTACTTCATTTTGCACTTTTGTCAGGGCGATCGTGCAAAATATCGCCCCAAGCGCGGAGATTGCGGCTTATTGGTACGGTTCTGCCAATATCGTTAGTTGACAAATGTGGATATCCTGTGAGTTAGGAGGAAGGTGCAAGAAATTATGCGGGATTTTTCGATCGTGCTAGTGCTTGACTCCTAACTCCTGAACTTTCCTATACATAAATACTTCACCCTTCATGCCTCCGAAGGTGGGTTTATAACTGTGAATACTTACTTTTTACCGACAATAAGCGAAATTTTAGCCTCCGAAGGCCAAGAAAATGACCTGAGTCTCTTTGATGCTAAGTTGGCGGGAGAAAACAACCGCCATCGGTGTCCTGCAAGCCGTGGGGCTTCTCGGCTGAAAGCTGAACAGGAATGGTACGGAGCGATCGCAGCTTTGAATCAAATGCTCGATCGCCAAAAATCAGGACAAAAAACAGATGCCGATCGAGCAAATTGTCGATCGACAATCCCCAATTCCTGTCAGGGATTGGTTTTGTCGGGCCCGTCTTCCGTTTTGACTGACCCCGCTTTGGCTTCGGGCTTTGCCAATTGGATTTTTACCAGTATGCCCGACAACGATGCAGCTTTGTGGTCTTTTCGGGCGAGACAAACTTTAGCTTTACTGCCGGCGGCTGAGGTGCAAATATCTGTGCCTGCGGCGGCCCCGGCTTTGGCTTTGGCAAGTGGCGATCCCTTAGCCAACGAGCAGTTTTGTTTGGTTTTAACTGCTAGTTTTAGCTTGGTGATGGTTTTGGGTGAAAATTCTGCGGGAATTCCGGCTTTTCTATTTTCTTTCGACCCGCAAGTAGTCGCCAAAGCTTGGGAGGTTTTGCGGCGCAGGGTGACTGAAAGCGACAGTTTGCTTGCCAATTCTGACGGCAGCTTCAATTTACCAGTTAGCCAATTAACTAATAATTCTACTAAATTAGACGCGCTGTTCCAGCAGTTTTTGCCTGTTGCTCCAAATTATCAAACAGTGATGCAGTTCAGCCGCTTGCTGTTGAATAATTTGCCAGTTGGGAAAGAGGAAGCAGGCAGGGTAAAGGATGAAAGAATTGATGATGGTTTGAACTCTAGGCATAAAAAGTTATCGGCTACAGATATCAACTGCAAATCGGCAATTCCTCTCGCTACTAAAGAGGTGGAATTGCTACAGGCGATCGCCCACGAAGTCCGCACTCCTTTGGCTACCATTCGCACGCTGACTCGGCTGCTGCTGAAGCGCCCCAAACTCGATCCGGTAGTGATCAAGCGTTTGGAAATGATTGATGCTGAGTGTACCGCTCAGATCGATCGCTTCGGTTTAATTTTCCGCGCCGTGGAATTGGAAATGTCGCAAGCTAAAAATTCTGGGGTGCAGCTAACAGCAATGTCCCTAGGCGAAGTGCTGCAAAATAGCATTCCTCGCTGGCAAAAACAGGCGACTGTGCGAAACCACACTTTGGAAGTTATTGTGCCGAAAAAGTTGCCTGCGGTAGTCAGCGATCCGACGATGTTGGATCAGGTTTTAACTAATTTGATTGAGAATTTTACTCGAACTTTGCCCTCTGGGAGTCGCATTCAGGTGGAGGTGACATTGGCGGGCGATCAATTAAAGTTGCAGTTGGAATCGGAACACCTACCTGAAGATAATGGCGCATCGACTTTTGCCGCTAAGGCAAATGGTCCTTTGCGATCGATCGGGCCTTTGTTGATGGTGCAGCCGGAGACGGGAAGTTTGAGTTTAAATTTGAGCGTGACTAAGAATTTATTTCGGGCTGCTGGCGGGAAGTTGGTAATTCGCCAGCGGCCACAAAAGGGTGAGGTGATGACGGTATTTTTGCCGCTGCAATAGTCAGTTGTCAGTTGTTCGTTGTCAGTTGTCGGTTGTCCTATCAATTCCGGTTGCATCGGAATGATTTAACCGCAGAGGACGCAGAGAACGCAGAGGAAGAGAAGAGAGAGAGATTAATAATATAGGTCAACAACTAACAACGGACAACGGACAACTGACAACTAACCTTCAACCAATTAAAATCTCAATGACAAACTCCGTTCCTTTTCCCAGTGAAGAAATACAAGTCAGTTTACCGCCGTGTTTTTCTTCTACAATTTGACGCGCGATCGCCAGTCCTAACCCAGTTCCTTTGCCCACGTCTTTTGTGGTAAATAGATGGTCAAAAATCCGATTTTTGACCTCTTCAGACATTCCCTTTCCGTTATCGGCGATGGAAATTTTTACATTTTCCCTTTCTAGTTTTGTCCGAATAGTAATTTGATTGGGGTTGGCTTGAATCTCGGCAAAAGTACGTCCTTGATTGGATTCTTCTAAGGCATCTATCGCATTGGCCAACAGATTCATAAATACCTGGTTTAATTGTCCCAAATAACATTTTACTTTTGGAACATTGCCGTAGTCTTTAATAATTTTAATTTCAGGATGCTTGTCGTTCGCTTTCAGGCGATGGCGTAAAATCATCAAAGTGCTATTGAGTCCTTCGTGGATATTAGCCTCAACTTTATGTGCCGTATCGGCGCGAGAGAAAGTGCGGAGGGAAGTGCTGATGTTTTTGATGCGCTCGCATCCTATTTTCATGGAACTCAACATTTTGGGTAAATCTTCTACTAGATAATCTAAATCTATTTGCTCTGCTTTCTCAATCAATTCTGCTTCCGGTTGAGGAAACTTTTCTTGATAGAGGCGCAAATAATCAATTAAGTCTTGAACTCCAGCATGAGCTTCATTAATGTTCCCGGAAATAAAACCAACGGGGTTGTTAATTTCATGGGCAACCCCTGCCACTAGATTACCTAATGCTGACATCTTTTCACTTTGGATCATTTGCATCTGAGTTTGCTGAAGTTCATTCAAAGTCTGCTGCACTTGGTGATAGAGACGGGCATTCTCCAGAGCGATCGCCGCTTGACTAGAGAGAAAATTCAGCACTAGGACGCGATCGCGACTAAACACTCCACTGGTTATCCGATTTTCTAGATACAAAATGCCGACCAAATTCCCCTGATTTAGAATTGGCAAACCCAGCAAACTCTGTGGTTGGTGGTACTCTAAATAATCGTCAATCACAGGCAGAGCGGTTTTGAGCTGATCGATGACAACTGTTGCTAGGGTGTTTTTTACATAGTGGATTAATTTAACCGGAACGGTAGGATTGTTCTCTAAGGCTTCAGTTTGCAGGCTAATGTATTCCCCGGTAGCCATCGCCTGCACTTGGCATTGTCGATCTTGGCAGAGCATCAGCGTACAGCGATCGGCTCCCGAGTTTTGTAACATGGTTTGGGTCACAATTTGCAACAACTCATCCAGGTCGATCGTGCTGGAGATGACTTGGGAGATTTGCAGCAGGGTAGAAAAATCTAGAGCCTGGTTGATGGAGGTACTGGAGCTAGTGTGGTGGGCGCTCGAATGAAAGGAGTAGGTTGAATTGGTGAGGGTGGATAGGGTTTCTAAAATAGAGACGGGTTGGGCTGCCTGTTGTAAGATGGGGCGCAGCAAATCGGGATAACGTTTTTCTAGGTCATCGGTTTTTGCTTTTGCTCCCCAGCGGGCGTAACAATAGTAGGCTTCCTGCATATAGCCTGCGGCAACTTTTTCTTTGCCCCAATTGAGGTAGAATTTAGCGGCGAGTTCGTTGGCTAAGGCTTCTTCGTTGAGGAATTGGTTTTCTTTAGCGAGGAAGATCGCGCCATCGTAGAGGTCGATCGCCTCTGCTTTGTTACCTAAAATTCGTTGCTGTTCGGCTCGAATTAAATCGCATTTGTGGCCAAAGTTCGTGGGTGCATGAGTTGCCCAGTTAGTAAGTTGCTCAAGATCCTTCGTAACCGCTTCACTAATTGGCAAGGTGTTTGTGTTTGCGAGTAACGTCAGTGCATGATAGAAATAAAAGACTCCATAGAACACAGTTCCGATAATGCCACCAATAGTTTTCTCGGCAATTTGAGCTATCTCCAGAGCTTCCTGGGGTTGCCCAAAATGGTAAGCCAGAATCAATTTATGAGCATAGACGCTCCCGATCGAGTAAGTATCTCCCGCTGACTGATGCTGGGGTAATCGCGTCGTTTCATCGTAAGCTTCTCCAATCAGTTTCTGGGGTTCGTCGGCTTCACCTGTCCAATTTAAGACTGCCTGTTGCACAATTTGCTGAAAATTTAGAGCTGTTGTTTGTTTGAGCTGGGCGATCGCCTCTGCATAGGTTTGCATCTCTTCTCCCAGTTGTAGAAGTTCATTTCCCGCAGCATAAGCGAGTTGACAGCGGTTATAGGCACAGTAAGCCGCGAACTCCAAATCTCCCGTTTCCAAACCCCCTTGATAGCCTTCCAGCAGAGGCATCAGTACAGTGTGCATCGGCTCCTGCCAAATGCGAACAAATGGATAAACTAAATTGAAAATTTTCGCTTTAAAACTCGATGCTTTAAACATTTCCATCAAGGCGATCGCGATATCAGCAGCATGATTTCCGGCTACAATTTGCCCACCATATGCACAAAGAATTAGTCCATAGGTTGAATAAGCATAGGGTGTTTGGATCGCATTTCCAAACTGAAGTGACAATTCAATTTGTTTGAGTACAATCAAGGGATAGAGGGCTGGCGAACCGATATAGGCTGCTGAAGCCATACTGCTGAGAATATTCATTGCAGCCAGCTTCTGCGGATCGCTCATCTTTGCTGAATTCATCACATCCACACTCATCAGTCGATCGCCAATAGCATTGAGAGCAGGGGCTACCATTTCTTGGGTGGGATGTTCTGGCAACTCCACATCCAACTCTTGAAGGATTGCCCGTGCCACCTGAATCGCCTCTGATAATTGATTGCGGGCAATCAAGGATTGAATTTTGATTTCTAAGACTTTAACTTGTTCTAGGGGGTTGGACGTATGTTGGAGAACTGCCTCGACGCAAGCATCTACCCGCTCAAATGCGCCAATCAGACAGGCTGAATTAGCAGCTTCAATGTGTAGTTCTGAAGTAAGAATGGGCTGTCTGATCCATTGATCGGAACTGTCCGTGGCTAAAAGTTGCAGCCCTATCTCACAGTATTGAGCCGATGCTGGGTAAGCAGCCGAAAGCCGTGCTTTACGTGCAGCCATCAAATTGAGATTGGCTACATGGTCTCGCCGATCCTGAATTGCAATGCGATCGATGCCCAGATTAAATTGACTGACAATCGCAAAAATTCTCTCGTCTAGTTGCTCTGCTGAGGTTCGAGCCAATAGCAATTGCCCAATGTGCAAATGGACGGATTGTTTTTGGTCTTCAGGAATCAGGGAATAGGCGGCTTGCTGGACGCGATCGTGGAGAAACTTGTAATTCACCACCTGGGAATTTTGTGCCTGTTCCTGTTTTTCCTGCCCCATATAAAACTTGTACACTTCACTTTCAGGCAGGATTAACTCCTCTTGCAATGCCTTCCACAAATCCGCCGCCGTTTCCGTTGCCAATTGCTCAGAAACAACGGCCAAAGTACCCAAATCAAATTGATTGCCAATACAAGCCGCCAACTTTAAGACCTTCTGAGTCGCTGGCGGCAATTTTTGCAACTGCAACGCCATAAAGTCAACGATATCATCCGTCACTGCTAATGCTTTTACTTTGGCAATGTCGCATTGCCAATTGCCCTCATCAAAGTCAAACTGAATCAGCCCCTCATCGTGCAGCATTTTCAGGAATTGCACGCTAAAAAATGGATTGCCTTTGGTTTTTGGATAAATTAGTTGAGTTAATGGTTGTGCGATTTCGGGCGAACAGCTAAGCGTATCGGCAACGAGTTGATTTAAACTCGTTTCAGTCAGAGGGGCTAATGTAATCGTTTTGATGGCAGCTTGTGATTTCCCAATCTCCTCTAACGCCAACATCAAAGGATGAGCGGCAGAAACTTCATTGTCGCGATAAGCTCCTATTAATAATAGATATCTGCCGTGTGACTCGCTCATCAACAACTGCATCAATTTCAAAGATGCCGCATCAGCCCACTGCAAATCATCGAGGAAAATTACTAAGGGATGTTCTTTTGTGGTGAATACTTGCAGGAATTTTTGAAATAGTAAATTAAAGCGGTTCTGTGCCGCCGTCTCAGACAGTTCTGTTGCGGTTTGCTGTTGGGAGATAATTTGCTCTAGTTCAGGAATTACTTCAATAATTACTTGCGCGCTGTCACCCAGCGCAGCTAAAATTTGGGTTTTCCAAGCTGCTAATTGAGCCTCGCTTTCACTCAGCAATTGACCCATTAATTCTCGAAATGCTTGGACAAAAGCTGAGAAGGGAATATTGCGATTAAATTGGTCAAACTTGCCTTTGATGAAGTAGCCGCGCTGGCGGACAATTGGTTTGTGAACTTCGTTAACAATGGCAGTTTTGCCAATGCCAGAAAAACCCGCCACGAGCATTAACTCGCGCCTTCCCTGGTTCCCAAAAAGAGTCTCGCAACCAGAGATGCGATCGAACGCTGCCAATAATTGGGCAACTTCGCTTTTTCTGCCGTAGAGTTTCTCTGGTATGATGAACCGCTCGCAAACATCCCGTTGCGCGATCGCAAAGCTTTCTATCTTACCACTTTCTTCTAATTGACGCAAACAAAATTCTAAATCAAATTTCAGCCCCAAAGCACTCTGATAACGGTCTTCGGCATTCTTCGCCATCAATTTCATCACGATGTCCCACAGAACTTGGGGAATTCCTTCCCTTGTGTTTTCGTTAAGGGGCGGCGGTTGTTTGGCAATATGAGAGTGTACCAATTCCATCGGATCGTTAGATTGAAACGGCAACTCTCCCGTCAGCAATTCATAAAAACTGACACCCAAAGAATAAAAATCTGTGCGGTAGTCAATGCCGCGATTCATCCTTCCTGTTTGTTCAGGAGACAAATAGCTTAGTGTCCCTTCTAGCACGTTGGGACTCATCACCATTTGAGTTTCTCGCGGTAGCAAAGATGCAATACTAAAGTCAATGAGTTTGACTTGTTTAGTCTCAGGATTAATTAAAATATTGGCTGGTTTAATATCTTTGTGAATGATGCGGTGGCGGTAAAGTATATCTAATGTATTGCTTAGGTCGATCGCTATTTGGAAAAAATCCACCAGAGATTGTACCGTTTTTCCTGTCCCTGTCCATTGGTTCAGAGAAATGCCCCCGAAGTCTTCCACAATCAGCGCATAGCCGTTCCGGTAGGCTTCCAAGCTGTAGGTTTGGATGATTCCGGGCAAATTCAGGTTTTTGGCGATCGTGTATTGATTGCGAAATTGCAAGAGTTCGCTAAATTTGGGATACTCGTTCCGCAATACTTTGATGATGACAGATTTTTTGTCGCAGAGGCGAGAGCCGCGATAAACTAGGGTGCGAGTGCCTGAGTAAATTCTATCGAGAATTTGATACCCAGTTAGTTCTATCATAGCAAGAATTTTTTATAAAAATATTGGATATTACTATTATAATCTAGTGCAACTCAGATTCTTCTTTCGTATTAATACTTAAAAACATAACAAATTTCTCAGCCTGCGAACACCTAACTGTTAAGGGTTAACCGACTTCGCTTAACCCTTAACAGTTAACCGAATTCAGTTAACCGAATTCATTCTGGCTTTCAAGGCATCTCGCGCTTGTTCTCGATCGTCAAAATGGACTTTTTCGGTGCCCAAAATCTGATAATCTTCGTGTCCCTTTCCTGCAATCAGCACGCCATCTCCCGGTTTAGCCTCCATAATAGCAGTGCGAATTGCAGCGGCTCGATCGGACAAAACCATCGGCTTTACTGCGGCGGGAATTCCTGCTAAAATATCCTCCAAAATGCGATCGGGATTTTCCGTGCGCGGGTTGTCGGAAGTAACAACAGCTAGATCGGCTAATTCTGCAACGATTTTACCCATGATCGGGCGTTTCGTGCGATCGCGATCGCCACCGCAGCCAAACACGCAAATCATCTGACCCGGAATAAACGGCCGCGACGCTTTCAGCAAGTTCTCCAAACTGTCTGGAGTGTGCGCGTAATCGACAATAACGCTAATATCTTGGTCGGGGCTAATTTGCACCCGTTCCATCCGTCCCGGTACTCCCGAAAACTGAGATAATTTCTCCACAATTGCGGACAAATCTAAACCCAATTCCAAAACAGCACCGACAGCAGCCAGCATATTTGATAAATTGAACTGACCGACTAAAGGCAAAGAAAAAGCAGTTTCGCCCTTGGGAGTGTGCAGCATTCCCTTAACTCCGTTGGGCTGATATTGCAAATCAAAAGCATACAAATCTGCCGTTTGGTGAACAGTGCTGTAACTCCAAACTCGGTCAGATTTGAGGGTTTCAACTATCCGCTGGCCGTAGGGGTCGTCAACATTAATTACAGCGCGATTTGCGAGGTAATTAGAACCGAATAAAAGCGATTTAGCCTCAAAATAATCTTCCATATCACGGTGATAATCTAGATGATCTTGAGTCAAGTTTGTAAAGACAGCAACTTCAAAACTACAGCCTAAAACTCGCTGCTGCGCTAAAGCGTGGGAACTGACTTCCATCACCCCGTGTTTGCATCCGGCTGCTACAGCTTCTGCTAATTGCTTTTGCAGGTCAACTGCAAAAGGTGTGGTGTAAAGTGCAGTTTGTTGGAAGCCCGGCCACCGAGTGTAAAGCGTGCCGAAAATCGCCGTCGGCAACTGCATTTGATTAAGCAGAAATTCGATTAAATGAGTTGTTGTAGTTTTGCCGTTAGTCCCGGTAACGCCGACAAGTTTTAATTTGCTCGCTGGATTGCCGTAAAAAGCAGTTGCGATTTGACCGCAAACTTGAGCCATATCCGCTGCTGCGATGACGCAGGGAGCATCTTCTAGCCCCCCCTTAGCAAGGGGGGGTTGGGGGGGTGTTTTCTCGGCTGCTTGGGTGGAAATTATGGCGGCAAGTGCACCAGATTCGATCGCACTTTGCCAAAAATCTCCCCCATCTACCCGAGTTCCCGGCATTCCCAAAAATAAATCGCCCGCCTGACAAGCGTGGGAATTAGTGGATAAACCCTTGACTTCGGCATCGAGGGCGGGATGTTGCGCGTCAAAGGAAATGCTGGGAACTGCTGCTAATAATTCTCTCAATTTCATCTGAAAAACTCCTCGCTTGAATGTCTTGAATATGACTGGCGGAACACATTGTTTGAGCCACTATCTACAGGTTTTTGCTGTGCGCGGTGCAAACCCTAGGGATTTTTATATGCGCGCCGTAAAATCTCTCTACCTAGAGTAAGCTGCACACCGAGCACCCCGAGGTCAGGATTAAAACCTGAGTTTTTGGGTAAATCGTATTATTTTGACCGATCCATTTGCAAATATTTCTGTAACATTTGCTCCAATTGGGCGACGCTACAGCGGGGAGAAGGGCGGGGTAACAGTTCTTCAGCGGAGAATGCAGACTCGCCAACAAAATTTTGGGGCTGGGGCTGCACTTTAAACAAAACTGGAACTTCGTACTGATAAGCTTGAAACCAGTCATCGCGTTCGGTAATATCTCTGACCTCGAGTTGAAACTTGAGGCTTTCAATCTGTTCGAGTTTTTCTTGCAACCCTTCGCACAAGTGGCATCCGGGTTTGCTGTACAAAATCAATCGCATCATAACAGTAAGATTAAACTCGATCTTAAATTCTCAAACCTGCGATCGCCAGTGGGCGAACTCAACGCGAGTAAGACGCAACTCACGGCTTTATTGGTCGCAATACGCGATCGAAGTTATCTTAGCATTGGCAGCGAACAGATTACCGCGCTTGACAATCAAAACACTACAACCCCGTACCTCTCTTTCTTCTCTTCCTCTGTGCCCTCTGCGCCTCTGCGGTTAAAAAATAAATCTAGTTCACAAATGAGAGAGTTAAATTTCTTCACACCACCTAATTGTTAAATTCAACTTGACTAATAAATCAATCATTAGTATAGTATATAAATAGCCCTACATAAAGGAGGCAGTATGGACTGCACCGAATACGCAGAAGCCAAGCGAAAAGCAGCTAAAAAAATTAGCGCCGACATTCGAGAACGCTGGAACAATCGCATCGTGACGCGAGGATTGCACTTGATGGGAGAAGCGGGGGCAGTGCAGTATTTGGCTGATTATGGGCGCGGAATTGGTACGGCAAAAGTTATTGGTTTTGCACTGTGCGCGGAGTCGGAAGGATACCCGGAAATGGCGATCGGCTTTTGGAAAAGAGCGTTTGAATTAGAAAGCCCAGAAAAGCCGATCGCCCTGACTCCTCCAAACAAATCCAGCACCAATCTTGCTGCTGCTGCAAAATCAACTACCGCTGCCAAAATAGAGACTGTTAATAACCCCGTAATTCCCGAATTGCCGCCGCACTTACAGCCGGGAAAAATTGTCACGATGCAGCCGGTGGACGCGCCGAGTGAACGTTCTTATTACATCGAAAACCCCGATTATTGGGGACAGCCAAAGCGCGACGGCAATCGAGTAGTTGTCATCGCGACGCCAGATAAAGTATACTACCAATCGCGATCGACTAACCTGCGGCAACAGGCATCGGTTGAGATCGATCGCACATTAATCGACACAGCCGCTAAAATTGGCACCTTTGTTTTAGACGGCGAACTGTATTACAAAAGCTGTACGGGTAGCGAACACCGCACGGGCGCGCAAGCTGCTACTGTTAATATTGAAAGTGGCTTTCCTACAACCCAGCCCAACGCAATTTATGCTATTTTTAAAAGTTTGTTTTTCAAAGGCAATGATTTAACTACCGTGGCAGAATCCGAACGGATTGCAGCGGGAGTTGAAGTTGGCGAAATGCTGGCAAATTTATCCCCAGCCTTTGAAGTTGTACCGACATTTCGCACCACCACCGAAAAACTCGTACTGGCAAATCAGCAGGAATCTGAAAATAAAGAAGGCGAAGTTTGGGTGTTGCACCACTGTCACTATGTCGGCGGAAAAGATGTTAAGAAATATCCGATGGTGAGGACTAAATACTGTCAAGAACACGATTTGTTTATTGTGGGTTTGACGGCGACAAAAGTTGCGGGGCGGCCGTTTAGTGCCGTCAAAGTAGCGCAAGAAATTGATGGCCAATTAGTCCCCGTAGGAACCGTGGGAACCGGGTTTAGCGGAGAGGAAATGCAGGAAATTGCCCGACTCTACGAGGCTAACCCCAAAAGTGTCAAAATTAAAGTGCGATCGCAGGGTTTGACAGAAAGCGGCAAACTGTGGCACGCCCGATTTCTGGAGTTTTGTTAAATTTGTAGGGAAACGGCACTGCCGTTTCCTTCCCCCGAATATTTGAGTTCCAACACATAGTATCAGATAAACTCAGCGGAGTAAAAATCAATGGTTATCAGCAAAAACAATTTCTACATTTCTCCAGAAGAATACCTAGAAGGCGAGCGAGTAAGCCCGATCAAACACGAATACAGACGCGGACACGTTTATGCTATGACAGGGGCAAAAAAGCCTCACATTATTATTGGCAGTAATTTAGTTCGGCTGCTGGGAAATCATCTCCTGAATACGCCATGCTTAGTTCTGTCATCAGATATTAAAGTCCGACTGGAAGAGGCAAATTGCTATTACTATCCTGATGTAGCGGTGACTTGCGACGAAAGGGATACCTCAACTACTGAAGATTTCATTTTATATCCATTTTTAGTAGTTGAGGTATTGTCGCCTTCAACAGCAGCTTTTGACCGAGGTGATAAATTTGCAGATTACCAAACTTCTCCGAGTTTGGCAGAATACGTACTCATCACTCAATCTGAGATTAAAATAGAGTGTTTTCGACTCAATGCTGAGGCAAATTGGGTTTCTCAGACTTACCGACAAGGAGATGAGTTAGAGTTAATGAGTATAGATTTTCGCTGCCCGATCGCACAAGTTTATCAAAAAGTACCCGGCATCATATTGTGATCTATGAAAAAAAACTTTCTTTGGTTCGCAGTCAGGAATGCAAATCCTTCTTCTGAGGACTGAAGTCCTCACTAGGAACCGAAACGATAACTAACAAATAGAAAAAACAATGATTAAAATCTTACACCTTTCAGACATTCACATGGGCAGCGGCTTTTCTCACGGCCGGATTAATCCAGAAACCGGTTTAAATACGCGGCTGGAAGACTTCGCGGCGACGCTGAGCAAATGTATGGATAGAGCAATTTCTGAACCCGTAGATTTAGTTATATTCGGCGGCGATGCTTTCCCGGATTCGACGCCTCCACCGTTTGTGAAAGAGGCTTTTGCTCGCCAATTCAGCCGCTTGGTTGAGGCCCAAATTCCGACGGTTTTGCTAGTAGGAAATCACGACCAACATTCTCAGGGACAAGGTGGCGCGAGTTTGGGGATTTACCGGACTTTGGGGATACCTAAGTTTATTGTAGGCGATCGCCTAGACACTCACCTGATTCAAACCCGCAGCGGGCCCGTACAGGTGGTAACTTTGCCTTGGTTGACTCGATCGACCTTAATGACGCGAGCCGAGACTGAAAGCCTGTCTATGGGCGATGTTAACCAATTATTAACCGAAAAACTGACGATCGCAATGGAAGGCGAAATTCGCCGCCTCAACCCCGAGATACCAACCGTACTTTTAGCGCACTTAATGGCAGATAAAGCAAGTCTGGGCGCCGAACGTTTTTTAGCAGTTGGCAAAGGTTTTAACATACCCGTTTCCATGCTAACTCGCCCTTGTTTTGATTACGTTGCTCTCGGGCACGTTCACAAACACCAAAATCTCAACGCTTCCAACAATCCGCCCGTAATTTATCCGGGAAGTATCGAACGAGTTGATTTTAGCGAAGAGAAAGAAGATAAAGGTTTTGTGTTAGTTAATTTGGAACGGGGAAAAGCTGAGTGGGAATTTTGCCCTTTGCCAGTGCGGGTGTTTCAGACTATTAAAGTGAATGTTTCCGAATCGGAAAACCCGCAAGCCGAGTTAGTTAAAGCTATTGGGAAGAAGCAGATCGAAGACGCGGTTGTGAGATTAATTTACCAATTGCGATCGGAACAATTAGATTTAATCGACAACGGAGAATTGCACGCACTTCTCGGCGCAGCGCACAGCTACACCATTCAACCGGAATTAGTCAGTCAGTTAGCAAGGCCGCGGTTGCCAGAATTGAATGCTAATAATAGTATAGAACCGTTAGAAGCTTTGAAAACTTATCTGGCAAGTCGCGAAGATTTGAAAGATGTTGCTGAGAGTATGTTAGAGGCGGCACAAGGTTTGTTGGGCAATACGGAGGAAGTTTTGGTGGAATTTTAAGTCACCAATCGCGCATATAATTACAGGATGATTTTGCTTCCAAATATTGTAGGGTGGGTATCTTGCCCGCCCTAAATATACTATTTAACTCCCAAAAATCTCGCCCGCCGCCAACCGGGTTCCGTTGGCAAAATCCACCCCAGACTGCACCTTTTTCCCCGCTAACTGCACCTCCCGCAACAATAATAAACCATCACCGGTTTGGACGATCGCCCCCAAACCCTTCACAACCTTAACAACTTCCCCATTTGCGCCCGATAACTGATCCAAAACAGGCCATTCGCGTTCCAAAACTCTCAAATCTGGCGGTAATTGCAGCCAATATTCCGGCCCGACGGGCACAGTAGCTATCACCTTCAGAGAATTGCCGCGAAAAGTCGTCGTGCAATCCGGGAAAAAGCCCCTAACTTGATTGTGAAGGGCGATCGCACTTTTCGACCAATCCAGCACATAATCTGCACTCTTAATCATCGGCGCATAAGTCGCCTCAGCATCATCTTGAACAACAGCTTCAATTTTATCGTCCCTCAATTTCACCAAAGTTTCTATCAACAAATCCGCCCCAACTTCCGCCAACCTATCCGCCAAAGAATCAGCATTATCCAACAGCGAAATACCAGCAAAAGCCTTTAATAGCATCGCCCCAGTATCCATCCCAGCATCCATCAGCATAGTAGTAATTCCTGTTGTCTTTTCCCCGTCAAAAAGACAGCGCTGAATCGGTGCTGCACCGCGATACTTCGGCAAAATTGAACCGTGAACGTTAACGCAAGCCAAACTAGGAATATCCAGAATTTCTTGAGAAAGAATTTGACCGTAAGCCACCACCACAAACACATCCGCCTCCGCTTCCCGCAACTTAGCAAGCGTTTCCGCATCCTTCTTAATTCGGCGCGGCTGCCAAACCGGGAGACTGTGATTTAAAGCCACATCTTTTACAGGTGAAGGCATCAATTGATTCCCTCTTCCCCGACGTTTGTCCGGCTGAGTCACCACACCCACAACCTCAAATTCTGGGTGACTTAGCAAACTGGATAAAGTAGGAACAGCAAAATCGGGAGTGCCAAAAAAAACAATTTTCATATACTTTTAGTTAAGTAGAACTGCCAGAAAAAACCATAACATATTATAGAGGCGTGTTTAGCCAAAATCTATACAAGTCTGCCGTTTATAGTGAGGTGGGAGCGGGTTTTGATCGTTTGTCGAGGGGTTGTAAATATCAGGCGTGAACCCCCCTACATAGATGGTCAAATTCTTGGTAAAATCTTCAAAAAAACCTGTAGATACTGTCTTGACCTGTCAAGAGGTAGCGATCACATAATTGGGGTCGAAAGGCTTTTGGGATTTTAAAATAC
>NZ_JAUBRN010000094.1:0-15888 GCF_036701875.1 Microcoleus sp. MON1_C5
GTGAGGGTTCTCACCCAGTTCGACCGCTGCCAGGGGGTTTGAAAACTCTCGCGATCAAGCGTGAGGGGTAAGTTCCGGGTAAAAAAAAGAGAATGTATTAACCGCAGATAACAATGGATTGACCCGGATTCACGCAGAGGTCGAGAAGAGACATATGAATAATTCCGCTGCTAACAGATTTGATATCACGTTAGCTTTCGCGATGCGGAGGAAAGTAATAGTAATTCGTCATTGCGGCTGGCATTTGCCGGCGCGAATTAATCCGATGCGGCGGGCAATGGCATCTTCGGCAGAATCGTAAGGGCCCCACTTTTCAATAATACTGGGGTTTTGTTCTTCAAGTTGCGCGATCCTCTGCGAGGGCTCCGCCAACGGCAAAATCTCGCAATTACCGACAGGGCGTTTGACAATATAAAATTTTGGTGTTTCTGTCATAGCTAAATTCGTCACAAAAAAGCTGGATACTAACTAGGCAATTGCCTCATTATATCAAATAGGGAAACGGCAATGCCGTCTCCCAAGTGTGTCTTAGCATTAAACTCGCAGTCCGACAGTAGTTGAAACCCCTCCCGGGCTGCGGATTTAACCGCCTGCAACTAATAAGAATTAAAAAAAACTAACACTTTTGGAAGATGCCACAATATTTATCTATGATCAAAATATAGACATTTGTCTAAACAGTGCATTCAACCATTTCAGAAGTGGCGAAATATTCTAATCAATACCAAAAAAAACCATGCAATTTCTACCCAAAACAATCCCCGAAATTCAACCAGAAATCATATCAGTTAAAGAATCACGGCCAGAACTTGTTACTTTCGATGTCGGCGGGATGAAATGTGCCGGCTGCGCGAAAGCTGTGGAACGCCAACTCATGCAGTATTCAGGCGTAATTTCAGCTTGCGTTAACTTAGCCGTAGAAGTGGCGACGGTTGAGTGTCAACCGGGGACTGTCGATGCAGAGGCTTTAGCGAAAAAGTTGACTGATAATGGATTTCCCTCTCAGTCTCGTTTAGGTGAAAATCAGCGGGAAGCAGAAGCGGCAACAATTGAACGGCGACAGCAAGAAATTCGACAGCAAATAAACCAATTGACGATCGCCCTGATCCTAATTATCCTATCCGGTTTAGGTCACGTACTCGGCACAAAAGCCCCAATTCTCAGCAATATTTGGTTTCACTGGGGACTCGCCACCCTAGCTTTGCTGCTACCGGGTCGCCCGATTATCGTTGACGGGTGCCGCAGTTTGTGGCGAAATGCACCCAACATGAATACTTTGGTAGCTTTAGGCGCTGTCACAGCTTACACCGCTAGCAACGCGGCGCTGCTGTTTCCACGGATGGGATGGGAGTGCTTTTTTGACGAACCGGTGATGCTGCTGGGCTTTATTTTGTTGGGCAAAACTCTCGAACAGCAAGCCAGACGCCGCGCTGCATCAGCTTTGCAAGCTTTAATCGCATTGCAACCGGCGAAAGCCCGCTTAGTTGATTTTAAACTTTCGAGTTTAGATTTGCGATCGGAAGAATTGCCTTTAAACTCGACATCAGAGGTCTACGATCCACAATACATTGAGATTCCCGCCGATCGCGTCCGAGTCGGAGAATGGCTGCAAGTTTTGCCCGGGGAAAAAATACCGGTAGACGGCGAAATTTGCGAAGGCAAAACAACGATAGATGAGTCAATGCTGACTGGCGAATCAATGCCGGTTTTGAAGCAACCAGGAGATACAGTTGCGGCCGGAACTATCAATAAATCCGGGGCAGTTGTGATGCGGGCAACTCGCACCGGTAAGGAAACCACTGTAGCTCAAATGGTGGCTTTGGTGCAGGCAGCCCAAACTCGCAAAGCGCCGATTCAAAATTTAGCTGATACTGTCGCGGGATATTTTGTCTATGGGGTAATGGCGATATCGGTTTTAACTTTCCTATTTTGGTATTTTGCCGGCACTCATATTTGGCCTTCTGTGCTTTTAGGACAAGGGGCAATGGATATGGGACATGGGGCAATGAATATGGGAAATGAATTGCCAATTATCCATTATCAATCGCCTTTGCTGTTAAGTTTGAAATTGGCGATCGCAGTTTTAGTCATTGCTTGTCCTTGCGCTTTGGGACTGGCTACCCCAACTGCTATTTTAGTCGGTTCTGGCATCGGGGCGGAGCGCGGACTTTTAATTCGCGGTGGTGATGTTTTAGAACGGGTGCATCAATTAGATACGGTAGTTTTTGACAAGACTGGCACTCTGACAACCGGAAATCTCACACTCACAGATTATTTGCCGGTTTTCCAGAATTCCGAGTGGGATTTGAATTCAGATATTAATGTTGGCAACAAACAAGATGTTGGTTCCACAATTGAGGGAGTTTCTGGCAGTGCGGTTGACTCAAAACTGCTGCAAATTGCGGCAGCGGTGGAAAGGGGCGCTTGTCATCCCATCGCGGCAGCGATTTTGCTGGAAGCTCAACAGCAAGGTTTGCCGCTGCTAGCTGCTGAGGATTTCTGCACGGAACCGGGCTTCGGGGTTTCTGCTTTGGTGGAGGGCCGACGGGTGTTCGCGGGGAATGCTGAGTGGATGAAGGAGCAGGGGGTCGCTGTGGCGACGGAATTGTCGGGGTCTTTGCAAGGCAAAACGGCGGTTTACGTGGCTTCTGGGGGCGTTTTGCTGGGGGTAATCGGGCTAAAAGATACTCTGAGGCCGGATGCTAAGGCTGCGGTGGAACGTTTGCGGGGCATGGGATTGCGGGTGATGATGCTGACGGGGGATACGGCGTCTGCGGCGGCGGTGACGGCGCAGCAGCTAGATTTGACGCCGGCTGATGTTTTGGCCGAAGTGCGGCCGGATGGGAAGGCTCGGGCGATCGCGAGTTTGCAAGCCCAAGGCTGTAAAGTGGCTGTGGTGGGAGATGGTATCAATGACGCCCCGGCTTTGGCTCAAGCTGATGTCGGTATCGGTTTGCACTGCGGCACTGATGTCGCAGTTGAGACAGCTCAAATTGTGCTGATGCGAAATGCTTTGATGGATGTTGTTGAGTCGATCGAGCTGGGGCGCGCTACTTTCAACAAGATTCGCCAAAATTTATTTTGGGCTTTTGGTTACAATACTCTGGGAATTCCCGTGGCAGCGGGTATCTTGCTGCCTGCAACCGGAATTCTACTCAGTCCTGCGGCGGCCGGAGCATTTATGGCGTTTAGTTCTGTTAGCGTGGTTACAAATTCTTTGTTTTTGCGCCGGAGCTTTCGAGCTTAAATTGAGGGCTTGTAGATCAAAGTCGGAGGTCATATCGTTTCCGGTTGCACTCGTGACCATATAAAGGACACGGCAGTGCCGTTTCCCTACCTGGATTAATTGTAGGGAAACGGCACTGCCGTGTCACAAGCTGTGGGTAATATTAATTTCGATGCTACCGGATTTGATCTCATCGGTCATTAGCTACAAACTAATGACTAATGACCTCATCTCAAGACGGATATAAGCCCCTGACACTAAAAGTGGAGAGCAAAGAAGTTTCGAGATTAGTTCGAGGCCCCAGATTCATCTGTGGAGTCAATCTAAAATCTAAAATGTAAAATCGACTGACTGATGGCTACAGTGCCATACTTTCCAAAAGTCGCCAGTTGTTGTTGTTCATAATTGAACGACTCACTAGCTCGAACATTTGACGGCAGTGGTTGTTGGTTTGCAGGGGCAGTTCTTCGTTTTTAATCACGAAGTTCATGCGAACCTCTGAGTCGCTGGCCGTGTTTTTCTCAATTAGGACTTCTGCGGTGACAAGTTTGGCAATCGAAACTTGACCTGGGAGCTCGCGAGCCATGACCGAATCTCCTGTATTGTAGATAATATCAAGATTGCATGACTCTAAAATTTCAATCAGGGACTGACGGAGACGGTCGATCGGAACGGCAACGATAAAAAAACCAGTATAGCGAGCCATAGACAACTCCAGCCGTGAGGCATTTAGACTTTATTATCATACCGAACCTAGAACAGATGCACAGAACAATATGGATTTATTTTATTCAGGTGGAAAGTTAGGGCAATGAAAGGCAAACTGATCGTGTTTGAGGGAGTTGAAGGTGCCGGTAAAACTACGCAAATGCAGCGCTTGATACAGTTCCTGCAAGCAAGTTGCTTTCTGACAGTCCGCTTGGTGGCTACTCGCGAACCGGGGGGTACTGAGCTGGGAAGGGGACTGCGACATTTGTTGCTGAAACAAGATGGGGGCGAATCTGTATCCGATCGAGCAGAATTACTCATGTACGCTGCCGATCGCGCTCAACACGTCGAAACTTTTCTCAAACCCGAGTTATCGAAGGGAACGATTGTTTTATGCGATCGCTTTACTGACTCTACGATTGCTTATCAGGGCTACGGCCGCGGTCTTAAGCTAAATTTAATTAAGCAGTTGAATGAAATTGCCACCGGCGGCTTGGAAAGCGATCTGACTTTGTGGCTGGATATTAATGTGGAGGCGGGTTTGGCGAGGGTAAGAGCCCGGGGAGGGTGCGATCGGATCGAGCAAGCAGATTTGAAGTTTCACCGCCTTGTACAGCAAGGTTTTGCGGAGTTAGCCGAGGAAAATAAATCTCGAATTGTCCGGATAAATGCCGATCGGCCTGAATATGAAGTCGCTCAGGAAATTGAAACTATTGTAACTAGCAGGTTAGAAGCTTGGGGATATTTAAATAATACCTCTTCTGAAAAATAGCGCTAGATAATGTGTAGAGACACGGCAATGCCCTGTCCGGCTCCAAGAACTTACAATTTAACATTCTTAACTCAAAACAATTATTTAGCCGTCCCTTAAACCACAATAACCTTTTGGTATTATAGTAGCCGCGCCGACGGTTAGGATGTACTTAATTGCTAAAACCCTAGATTTTCCTCTTTGATCCTTCATCCGTTACATCCCGTACATTGCTCGTTGCCGAACTTCCTTCTTCCGCAAACATGAATTATTTCACATCATTAATCGGACAAGAGCAAGCAGTAGAATTGCTAACACAAGCAGTCGAGCGCAACCGAATTGCTCCTGGTTATTTATTTGTCGGCTCTAACGGCATCGGCAAAAGTTTAGCCGCTCAGTGTTTCATCGAACTTTTATTCTCAGCCAATCTTCCCGAAACTAGATTAATAGCCTCCGTGCAAAATCGCGTGCGGCAGCGGAATCATCCAGACTTACTTTGGGTAGAACCAACTTACATGAGCCAAGGCAAACGGCTGTCGCCAAAGGAAGCAGAGGAAGCCGGTTTAAAGCGGAAAGCACCGCCACAAATTCGCTTAGAACAAGTTCGAGAAATCGGTGAATTTCTCAGCCGACCGCCGCTAGAAGCAGCGCGTTCAGTCGTAGTTTTGGAACAAGCAGAAACAATGGGTGAGGGAGCCGCTAACGGCTTGTTGAAAACATTGGAAGAACCGGGAAAAGCAGCGCTCGTTTTAATTGCTCCGACTGTGGAAGCTTTGCTGCCGACTTTGATTTCCCGCTGTCAAAAAATTCAGTTTTCTCGGCTGAATCCCGAAGCAATGGCACAAGTTTTGCAGCAAGCGGGATTCGCGGAGATTTTAGATCATCCCGAGGTAATGGGGATGGCTCAGGGAAGTCCTGGGGAGGCAATTTCTATTTGGCAGCAACTGCAATCAATACCCGATGATTTGCTGCAAAAGGTGAAGCAGTTGCCTCAAAACCTGCGGTCTGCTTTGGAATTGGCCAAGGAAATTGATAAAACTTTAGATACTGAATCTCAGTTGTGGTTAATCGATTATTTACAGCACTGTTACTGGCAGCAATTTTTGGCAGGAGGAATTAGTCGATCGCCCTTAGAGCCCTTGGAGAAAGCACGACAATATTTGCTAAACTACGTACAGCCGCGATTAGTTTGGGAATGCACACTAATGGGAATATGTCAAGCATAATTTAGTGCCAAGTTTTATCCCAATACGATGAGTAACACGATGGAAAAAGCCACATTTGCCGCCGGTTGTTTTTGGGGAGTTGAACACAAGTTTCGCGCCGTTGCGGGAGTCGTCTCAACTGCTGCGGGCTATACAGGAGGTCACTGGCCGAATCCCTGCTACCTCGACGTTTGCGCCAGAGTCACCGGTCACGCTGAATCAGTGCTGGTAGAGTACGATCGATCGCAGGTGAGTTACGAAGCACTGCTAGATGTATTCTGGAACTGTCACGATCCCACCCAAATCAATCGCCAAGGCCCCGACAGAGGCGAACAGTACAGGTCTGTGATTTTTTATCATAATTCCGAACAAGAAAAAGCCGCTCGCCTCTCCAAACAAAAATTGCAAACTTCCGGTAAATACGACAAAGATATTGCCACCGAAATCCAACCTGCTGGTGAATTTTATATGGCAGAGGATTACCACCAGCAATATATTGAGAAGAAGCGGCATTCGTCAAAAGTTATTAGTTAAAAATTAGGCAGACCCCACAAAAAATAAAATATCGTAGGGGCGGTAAGGCAATTATCTATACTAGCGACCAGTTTATTATTAATGCAAAACTCGGCCTCCCCTACGCCATGTTTATTTCCACCTACTTAGTAATAAATCATTAGTCATGAGATAGTGTTTGGTAGGGGCAATCCCCCGGTGGTAGCCCCATTCTATAGCGATGCGGCACAAGTCTCAGCTTTGAAAATTGCCAAAAGAAATATAGATGCGGGGCGGGGAATGCCACTCTGAAGAAGAGCGAGCGCGTTTTAAACAGCTTGTTACGCAAGTCATAATTTTATAAAAATGCTGTAGTAGTTGGGCGCGTAAAACCCCAAGACTTTTGAAATAAAGCCTAAATGAAGATTGAGAATTTCTGTTTCAATTTTCTTTATTAATCCCGGTTTTTGCGTCGAGGACTGTAGTCATTAGTTAGCAATTAGTAGTCATTAGTCAGATGACAGAAGGAAAAGGGAAGAATATCTAGTTTTGCCGTATTGCTTGTTTATTTGCTAAGCTAAAGGTGGCGCTCTGTCATCAATAAACTTTAGATTTATGCACAGGTTATTAACTGGGAAACTGCGAATAGAGTATTTAACAATACCAATCGCTAATCTTCCAGCAAATCTATCCGGTATTAAAATTGTACAGCTTACTGACTTTCACTATGACGGGGTGCGGCTGTCGGAATGGTTGTTAGAAGAGGCGATTTCGGCAGCAAATGAAGCTGAACCCGACCTGATTTTTTTAACTGGTGACTTTATTACCTACGACCCCGCACCTATTTACACCTTAGTGCAGCGATTGAAAAACTTGCAAAGTCGGCTGGGAATTTACGCGGTTTTGGGCAATCACGACCACTATTGGCCGAGGGCAAAAACAGAGGTTACTAATGCTTTAAATAGCGTCGGGATTCGGGTTTTGTACAACGAAGCAATCTATCCTTTGGGCCCAGAATTGGCTTTAGTTGGGTTGGCAGATTTTTGGTCGGGCGATTTTGCGCCTAAACCTGTAATGGCATCAATAAATCCCGCGATTCCTCGGATTGTCTTGTCTCACAATCCTGATACTGCTGAAAAGCTGCAAAATTGGCGGATTGATTTGCAGTTGTCTGGGCACACTCACGGCGGTCAAATCGTTATTCCCGGTATCGGGCCTTTGTACGCTTGGGTCAGAAAAATTGGCTATTTGATTCCTAAACGAATCCGAAAGTTCATTCCTTTTCTGTCGGCTTACGATCGAGTAGTTACTCACTGGGAATGGGCTAGCGGTTTGCATCAGGTTGGGAGTAATTTGCTGTACGTGAATCGGGGTTTGGGAACTTATTCGCCGGGAAGGCTATTTTGTCCCCCGGAGGTGACAGTAATTACTTTGGTTTGTCAACATACGTAAAGGCTGGTTTAGGGTGCATACTTTCCCGATAACAAATAATATATAGCCTTTCTCAGTAACATGAGGTGCTCTGGCGGGCATAGGGCATAGGGCATAGGGCATAGGGCATAGGCCTCCGTGGGCATCAGTTGCGAGCGGTGTGTACCTCATTTTATTGAGAACCGCTATAGCAGAAGGCAGAAGGAAGAAGGAGCTTCGGCTTCGCGAGTGGGTAAAAAAAAGGAATGGGGTACAATTTCTATTATTATTAGCTGGCTTCTCCAAAGCGATAGCCTCTGCCGTAGACAGTGTGAATTAGCACGGATTCGCCCGGGGCTTCTATTTTGCGGCGCAGCAGGCGGATTTGAGCGGCTAATACATTGCTGCTGGGTTTTTCTGCTTCACTCCACAAATACTGGTGGATTTGTTCGTGTGTTAGCAATTGACCGGTATGGCGCATTAAGTATTCTAATAACTGACATTCTTTTTCAGATAAGTCAATTGTGCGATCGCGCCGATAAGCTAATTGATTGTCGTAGTCTAGCTGTAAATCTGCAACTTGCAGTCGCCCGACAGCAACCTCGGCATCAATAGTAGGAGGCCGCCGCAGTAATGCGCGGACTCTCGCTAGCAGTTCTCGCAGTTCAAAAGGTTTGACCAAATAGTCGTCTGCACCGGCGTCGAGTCCTTGTACGCGATCGTCTACGGTATCTTTGGCCGTGAGAAATAGCACTGGCGTACTCCTTCCTTGCGATCGCAACTTCTGGCAAATTGCCAGTCCGGTTTGTCTCGGCAGCATCCAATCCAAAATTAGTAAATCGTAATTGCCCTGCATTGCTAAATTGCTGCCACTTGCTCCGTCAAATGCCACATCAACTGTATAACCTTCGCGGGTTAAGACTCGACTCAAAGGGTCAGTTAACTCAACTTCATCATCAACTAAAAGAATCCGCATCCTGATTTTAAACTTGAGATTTGAGATTTTAGGTTAAGTAAACTGATTTTTCCTAGATTTTAATGTGGGGAATACTTTCCGTTTCGCTGCAAGCTGCTGCTACCCATTCCTGGATGGCAGGCAAGGCTAAAATAGCCTCCGCATAAGCTTTTGCTGATGAATCTAATTTGACTCCGTAGGTGACAAAACGCATAACAACGGGGGCAAACATAGCGTCAACAACTGTGAATTTTCCGAATAGCATATTGCCACCTGTTCCGAATTTTTGGCGGCATTCGCGCCAAATGGCAAAGATGCGATCGATCTCTGCTTCTACACCGGCAGTCATCCCTTCTCCCGGATAGCGGTTGCGGCAGTCCATCGGCATATTGTCGCGCAAATTTTGGAACCCCGCGTGCATTTCGGCGGCAATCGAACGGGCGATCGCCCGTTCCGCTACATCCGCCGGCCACAAATCATTTGCAAAGCGATCGGCAACGTATTCGCAAATTGCTAATGATTCCCACACTTTCAGATCGCCGTCGATTAAAACTGGCACTTTTCCCGAGGGAGAATAGCGCCGAATTTCTTCATGCGTTGTAGGCCAGTCTAAGGGGATTCTCACCTCGGCAAATTCCAGTCCAGCTTGTTTCATCGCCAGCCAAGCACGCAGCGACCAAGAGGAATAATTTTTATTACCAATAACAAGTGTCAATTCGGTCATAGTTTAGCTTTCAGCTATTTGCAATCGCCTGTTAAATTGTAAGTTTTAGAGTTGAATACACAAAGGGGTGAGACTGAATGACGATCCTCTTCGAGGGCTTCGCTAACGCGCGATCGGCCCGTTTTCTGCACCAGCCTCTGCAAGCATTTTAGATTAACAGCCTCCCAGCGTTCCGCGTTTTTCTGCAAACTGCGATCGGGGGGCTGTATCGAACACACTTGATTTGGCATCGAATGATCTGTCTCTGTGGATTTTGGCATCGTTAGCGGTAGGTACGGTCACTGTATAGTGCATTTCCTCGGCCTCTACACCACCGCCTGAGAGGATTTCATCTACTGTAATTTTTTTGAGGGAAGCCGGGTCTACATTGTGAAATTTTCTGTCAAATTGTTGACTCTCAAACTCTTGATTGTTTTCCATACTGACCGCCATTGAAAAACGTGACGACATAAAAACTTACTAAATATAATATATACCCAAACAAAGGATCGAGCAATAGCCAAAATTTATTTTTCGCTATGAACTCTATGTGTTATTCTGAGTTTGGTAAAAGCTGTTTCTGCTTAGACCGCGAGCGCCCCTTCCACAATTGAGCAATTTACACTCTAAAAATTGACATGATTACTGTTGCACTTCCCAAAGGCGGATTGTTAGGAGATAGCATTCGCCTGTTTAAATCGGTTGGATTAGACTTCAGTGCTTTTCTCGATTCCTCTAACCGACAACTTCAAATTTATGACCCGACAGGCACTGCCAAAGCTTTGCTAGTAAGGACGCATGACGTACCAGTTTATGTGGAATACGGTCAAGCAGATTTGGGGATTGCTGGCTATGATGTTTTGCGAGAAAAAAAGCCGAAAGTTGCCAATTTAATTGATTTAAAATTTGGCAAATGTCGGCTGTCCGTGGCTGTCAAGGAATCTAGTTCTTATCGACGAACTGTAGATTTACCTCCTCACGGTAGAGTTGCTTCTAAGTTCGTACACTGTGCAAGAGAATATTTTCACAATTTAAATTTGCCGGTGGAAATTGTGCCGCTTTACGGTTCTGTGGAGTTGGGGCCGATTACGGGTATGTCGGAGGCAATTGTGGATTTGGTTTCGACTGGCAAAACTTTGCGGGAAAATGGTTTGGTGGAAATTGATGTTTTGTTTGAAAGTTCGGCTTATTTAATCGGTCATCCTTTGAGTTACCGTTTGAATACCGGAGGTGTGAATGAGTTGATCGGGAAGTTGAGAGAGCAAGTTTTGACGACTGTTTGATGCTAACTCCAATTAAAGTAGACTTATTGGATAAATCTTTCATTGATAGGGAAACCACAGACGCAACGCAGGATAGTTGAAGACTTTTGCAATAAGTCTAAACTATTGTAGGGTGGGCTTGTAGCTCGCCCTAAAAGTTAAATCTTTATGAAGTGCTATTTCCCGGTAGAAAACCTAGTTTTTCCTGGCAGCGATTTATATAAAAACGGACAACTGTATCCGCAGGGTTTTGTTCTATTAGTTGCTGAAAATATCTCAAGGCGGCGACAAACCTTTCGGATTGCCATCCTTGAATTCCTTTGTCAAATAAACCCTGGGTAAGCTGCTTTGCCTCAGAGTCGGGACAGGAGGCTGCCCAGATTTCGTAGATTTCAATAGCTTGCTGCTTGCCGCGCGGGGTTACTCGATCTATCCAGCGATAGTAATAATTGTTCCTTGGCAAATCGCTGTCTGTAGCAGACGCCTCAGAAGTAGAAGTAATAGTCTCCTGTGTTTCCACTTCCAAGTCGCACTTTAATAATAGACTTTCTTTTGATTTTGAGTGGGAACTTATGCCATGTAGAAATTCTCTTGCATGAACGATCGCATTTTCGCTAACAATAATTTGGCAACCGTATATTTTAGTTAAATTTTCTAACCTAGAAGCTGTATTTACCACATCGCCGATGACTGTCGAGTCCATGCGGCGATCGGAACCTAAAGTGCCGATCATGCCGATACCTGTATTAATTCCCGTACCAATATTGACGGGAAATTCTAAATTGTATTGGTGGCGACTGGCATTAAATTCTTGCAAAGTTTCTTGCATTGCTACTGCGGCTTCGATCGCATCCATAGCGTGAGAATTCGGCTTGTCAAATACTGCCATGATTGCATCGCCTAGGTATTTGTCAATAAACCCGCCGTGAGACGTTATGCAATCGTTCATTTGAGTAAAAAAAGCGTTCAACCATTCAAAAGTCTCGCGAGCTTGTTGAGATTCCGCGATCGCAGTAAACCCGCGAATGTCGCAAAATAAAACAGTCAGCTCTTCTTCTGTGACATTGCCCAACTGAATAGATTCTATTCCTTGCGGCGCAATTCGTCCGAGAAGTTGCTCTGGCACAAATAGCTGAAATTTTTCTGAAAGATATTCGTTGGCTTCCCAAGCTGCGGCGATTTGGCGTTTGCTTTGCTCTTTGACTTGCTGGTTGAGTTGGGAAGATACAGCTTGCGCTCGCAGTTGACTCAACTGCAAAATATTTTCCACTTTCGCCAGCAACAAACGACTGTTAAAAGGCTTTGTCAAATAATCATCGGCCATCATTTCTAACCCTTTGATGCGAGACATATCGTCATCGAGGGCAGTTAAAAAAATCACCGGTACAGTTTGCAATGCCGTATCCTTCCGCAGGCGATCGCACACATCAAAACCGTTCATCTCCGGCATCATAATATCTAGTAAAATTAAATCGGGTCGAGACGCGCTGGCAAGCGAGAGCGCTTCATGGCCAGATAGGGCTGATACTGTAGCGTATCCTTTCAGGTGCAATAACTCTTCCAGTAAAGTCAGATTAGCTGGCTCGTCATCAACCAACATGATGCAGGGCGACTTGTTTGACATCGAATATGATATAGTATATTGAATTTAGCTCGGGAGTTGCGCGTGGGGAAGCTCGAAAACTGGTTGATTCGTATATTTCTCGTTACTAAACTCGATATTTTTCGTAGGAACCAGCTTTCGGAAGCAAGTGCGGGCAAGTCATATACATATTTATCTACTCTTGAGTTTAACCTTTGTTGTTATCAATTATCATAAATGGCAGTGCTGGAACTGCAAATAATTATCGTTAGCCCAGAAAAGAACGGACAGTAGCGATCATCAAATTCAAATCCAGTGGCTTGCTCAAATAAGCAGAAGCGCCAGCTTCCAAACATCGATCGCTGTCACCGGGCATCGCCATCGCCGTCACCGCAATCATCGGTACCGAGTCCCAGACAGGATCTGCTTTAACTCGGCGCATCAACTCAAAGCCGTCAACATCCGGCAACTGAATGTCCATCAAAATCAAATCCGGCAGCAAGTGCGGCGCAGCAGAGGCGGCGAGAATACGATCGGCCATCACCTTCCCATCCGCGAGTATCTCTACCCCGTACCCCTCTAATTCCATCACCTCAGAAATTAACATTTGGTTAAAAGGCTGGTCTTCGACAACCAAAATCCGCTTCCTGCCAATGGGTAAAGCAATCGCACAACCTGGCACTAACTTGCTATCCAAAGCACAAGAAGCAAAGCTTCCCAACTGTTGACGTATCTCCGTCAAAGGCAGCCAAACGCGGAAAAGACTTCCCCGATCGCAAACAGATTGAAAAGAAACAGTTCCCCCGTGCAATTCTGCCAGACGCTTAGTCAAAGCCAAACCCAAACCTGTACCTTCGTGCCGCCGAGTCAGGGAAGAATCCACCTGTTGAAAAGGTCGAAATAGCAAGTGCCAGCGGTCTTGAGGAATGCCGATGCCGGAGTCTTGCACCTCAAAACAAAAATAAGGAGTGCTGGCATTTACAGGAGAACAATCCGGCCGATAGTCGCCGTCTATTTCACTGCCGTAGACCAGACGCCCGCTGAGTTTAACTTGTCCCTGTTCGGGGGTAAATTTGATGGCATTGGAAAGTAAATTAATCACAATTTGCCGCACTCGCCGTTCGTCGAGCCAAACTTTAGTAATACGGTAGTCGAGTTCTAAAGACAAACCGATTCGCTTTTTGTCTGCCCGTGGCTGCATCATTTTCAGACAGTCTGTTGCGAGTTCTTGAACGCGAACAGGCTGTAAGTTTAGTTCTACTTTCCCGGCTTCTATTTTAGAAAGATCGAGAATATCGTTGATTAGCTGCAACAGGTGCTGGCCGCTTTTTTCGATCAGTTCTACATAGCTGATTTGTCGATCGCTCAACTGTCCGGCTGTTTGTCGCAGCAGCAAGTCAGAAAAGCCGAGAATGCTGTTGAGAGGCGTCCGCAATTCGTGGGACATGGAGGCTAAAAACTCGGATTTCAACTGAGAAGAATACTCTAATTCTTCGTTAACTTGGCGCAGGTTTTCTTGTGTCTGAGCCCGCTCGATCGCGGCCCCCAGAGTCCGGCAAGCAGCCTCCAGCACTTCTTGGTGGACGGCGGCTTGCAGTTTTTTGATGTTGCGGGACTCCAGCGTCAGGACTCCGATGATCGTGCCGTTGGTAGCTGCGATCGGAAAAATGCCCAGTTGTCCGATTCCCGGATGCCGAAATTCCGGCACGGCATTGGGATGTTGGGCATAATCCTCTACGAACAAAGGTTTACCAGTTTTCACCACTTCCCACAGCAAACCGATGCCGTAGGGAATGCCTTGGTCGAGCAATTCTTGCATTCCTGCGACTACCGGTTCCCCGTAAGTAGCCAGAAATTGACTAGAAACGTGGTTGGAAATCCCCGACGCTTGCCGATCGTTTCCCTTGCCGCTAATCACCTTGACATCTCCGAAAGCAGCATTCATTGCCTCTACTAGATAGGTGAGGGCAAACTGACCTATTTCTTGCAAACTGTCAGACTTTTGCAGGCGTTCGGTTAAACCTAAAAGAAAGCTCAGCCGCCGGACTTCTGCGTTCAAGCTAGCTTGGGAGTTTTGGTATACCGTAACGTCTCGAAAGGTTAACAGCCGTCCGCCGCTGTTGGTAATCGTGGCGCACACCTCCAAACAAACCGCATTGGACTGCTCGAAATAAAATGATAAACTTTCATGCTCAGATGTTTCGAGTGCTTGCTGAAACTCTTGCCACTGTTGAACAGACAAGTAACCCCGATCGACAATTTCCGCAAACAGCAAGTGGCACTTCGGCTTTGTTTCCAGCCATTCTGGGGAGAGATCCCAAATTCCGGCCAATTTTTTGTTAAACAAAACTAAGCAGTCAGACGAGTCGAACAGAGCGATCGCATTGTCTACTTGGTTGAGAATCAGTTCTTGGTCTGCCCTCAACTGGTGCAAGTCTCTCTCCATTTTCTCTGTGGGTGTAGCTCTTAGTTTCGTTGTCATAACTTTCTAGGGATATGGCAAGAATTATTTTATAATCCCTTACTTAATGTGACATAATTTTAGGTTTTTGGGCAGTGAGGGGGATCGATCGGCTTTGTGATCTGAGACACTTGCTGGTTTCCGAGGGCGATCGGAACCCGCTTTGAACTGCGTCGGCTACATTGCTTAATCATCAGGCAATAACGAGGGAAATCCTTATGACAGAAGCCGAATTTTTTAATAACAATGTTGTAGAAGTTGATGGCATCTGACTTGAAACTCTTGTGTCCAACCCTGTGCTAAATTGACCCCTAATAAAAACTAATTCCGGCGATAAGGAATCAGCATATAGCAATCCTCGCATCATTTGTGAATTTCTTACTCCCTAGCAGGTTCGGCGAGGGTTGGGGTGGGATAAAAAATTTACGACTTTTGCAAGGATTGCTATAGGTCAAATGCAATCATGACCTTACCCTTAAATTTTATTAGCAATAACTTGGTTATTTGGATTAACTGCTCCAGCAAGTGTCGGATTGAAAAACATAGGCATAAGGCGCGCCCTAACCACCCGGAGACAGTTATATATAGCCTTTCTCAGAAAGATGAGGTACTATCCGGCATAGGGCATAGGGCATAGGGCATAGGGCATAGGGCATAGGGCATAGGGCATACCTCACTTTTTTGAGAACCGCTATAGCAATCCTGGCATCATTTGTGAATTTCTTACTCCCTCCCCTTGATAAGGGGAGGGTTGGGGTGGGGTAAAAAGTTTAGGACTCCTGCAAGGATTGCTATATCAGTTTCAAAAAAGCAACTGTAGGCTTGTGAACCCAACCCATACACAATCAGTTATTCCCAATAATTTAATCTAAAATTGTGCGACTGAGCGCTCACGCCGAACTCTTAAATCTACAATGGTATGAGTTATTACGATCGCACTTATGAGTAAGGTGTGCAGTGCACACCCTACAAATGTGAGTTAAGCTAATCCGCATTTAAATGGCAGAGTAAAATCAATCTTTACTCTTGTGGGGCGGGCAGGAGAGCCCGCACTTAGTTAGAGTCGATAGGGGCATTTCTACCCCTACCTCTCCTTCAGAACCGGACGTGAAACTTTCGATTCATCCGGCTCC
>NZ_JAUBRN010000095.1:0-15610 GCF_036701875.1 Microcoleus sp. MON1_C5
GTGAGGGTTCTCACCCAGTTCGACCGCTGCCAGGGGGTTTGAAAACTCTCGCGATCAAGCGTGAGGGGTAAGTTCCGCCTATCCCACAAAACAATCAAAATCATCCCGCAATTATGCAACGCCGAGTAGTTACTGATTTGGTTGCTGCCTAGCTTCCCCCTGTTTCCGAACTGACAACAGAGGGATTAATTCGGTTGAACAGCCGCTAGAATTTGTCCGGCTGTCACCGTTTGCCCTTTTTCACAAAACAACTCGGCAACAGTGCCCGCAACATCAGCAGTAATAGCAATTTCCATTTTCATCGCTTCCAAAATTAACAGGCGATCGCCCTCAGCAACCGCATCTCCAACATTAACCAGCACCTGCCAAACATTAGCCGAAACGTGAGCGACAACTGCCTCACTACCGATCGGCAAAGTAACCTCCGCCGCCGTTTCAGAACCCACATCCGCCGAGGCTTCTGGGGCAGATTCAGCTTCAAACTCCCCTGATGCTGCCCAGCGATCGCGCTCTGCATTAAATGCGGCCTGCTGCTGCGCTTTAAACTCAGCCGCACTGCCCGCAATAGAATGCAAAAACTCATTGTATTCTCTCAAATTAAAAGTGATTTCCTCAACCTTTAATTTAAACTTCCCTTCAATAAATTCTTCCCGACAGCGGTGCAATTCCTCATGAGAAACCGGATAAAATCGGATTTGGTCAAAAAAGCGCAAAAGCCAAGGTTTACCAGACTGGAAATCCGCCGTTTGTTTGAACCGATTCCACATTTGCACCGTGCGGCCAACAAATTGATAACCTCCGGGCCCTTCCATCCCGTAAACGCACAAATACGCGCCGCCAATGCCAACTGCATTTTCAGGAGTCCAAGTGCGGGCGGGATTGTATTTAGTAGTAACCAAACGGTGGCGCGGATCGAGGGGAGTTGCGACGGGCGCCCCTAAATAAACGTCTCCCAAACCCATCACTAAATAGCTAGCATTAAATACAATTTCTCTGACTTGTTCGATGCTGTCAAGCCCGTTTATGCGGCGAATAAACTCAATATTGCTGGGACACCAAGGTGCATCCGATCGCACAGACTGCATATATTTTTCAATGGCCAACAGCGTCGATTCATCTTCCCAAGATAAAGGCAAGTGCACAATTCGCGCCGGCACTTCCAAATCCTCGATCGCCGGAAGTTCCGCCTCCGCCCCAATCAGCGCCTGCATTAGCTGCTGTTGCGAAAGCTGGCGGCTGTCAAAATGAATTTGGAGCGATCGCATTCCCGGCACTAATTCGATCACACCCGGCAACGGATTTGCTTTCAACTGTTCCATCAATGCGTGCGCCCGAAAACGCAAATTTAAATCCAGCACCAATGGGCCGTATTCAACTAGGATATACTTATCCCCAGCTTGACGGTAAGTAACAGCAACCTGTCCCGGATATTCGGGAATTTCCTGCAAAATTGGAGAGGGAGGAACGGCGGGCAATTTATCCGCATTTTCCTCAAAAACAGGCAAACAAAAAGTAGCAATTTGCTTATCTTGTGCTACTTCCCGCTGCAAAGCTTCAGCAAAACTCAAACAGTGAAAGCGAATGCTGTCCCCCGGTTTCAGTTGCCCGATTTTCCACAATTCCGACTGCACAATAGTAGCAGGACACACAAAACCTCCCAAACTCGGGCCGTCAAGACCGAGAATTACAGGCATATCGCCCGTAAAATCGATCGTGCCGATCGCGTAAGCATTATCGTGAATGTTAGACGGGTGCAAACCCGCTTCTCCTCCGTCTTGACGCGCCCAAGTCGGCTTCGGGCCGATCAGCCGAATGCCCGTCCGCGTCGAGTTGTAATGCACCTGCCATTCTGTGGAGAAAAACATTTCGATGTCTGACTCAGTAAAGAAATCCGGCGCGCCGTGAGGCCCGTACAAAACGCCGATTTCCCACTTATTGCTGTAGGTGGGAATTAGTTCCGGAGGCAAAGATATTTCCGCTTCCAGAGTGGCAGTTTGAAGCAGTTTAAGCACATCTCCCGGACGCAGCGTGCGGCCCGCGTGTCCGCCAAATTTGCCCAGTACAAAAGTTGATTTGCTACCCAAATAATCGGGGACATTAAAGCCGTGCTTTACCGCTAAATAAGTGCGGTAGCCGCCGCCTTGAATGCCTTTTAACTTAAGAATGCTGCCCGCTTTGACGGGAACAGCCGTCCAAAACGGCACCGATTCGCCGTTTAGCGTTCCCTTCATAGTTGCACCAGTCAAACTAATAACTGTATCGGCATTAAAGCGCAGAGTTGGGCCTGTCGCTGTGAATTCCAATCCTGCTGTCGATTCGGGATTTCCTACTAAACGATTTGCCGATCGAAATGCCAGATGATCCATCGGCCCAGAAGGCGGCACGCCAACATCCCAATAGCCAATCCGCCCCGGATAATCTTGAATGCTGCTGTAGGTTCCCCCATCCAATACATCGATCGTTAAAGGTGCGTATTCAAAAGAGTTTAAAAAGCGCGTGCTCAGTTCACCTTGGTTGAATCTGGAATCGTCTAAAATCTGGCGGAGGTAATCTAAATTAGTTTCAATTCCCGCTATTTCACTGGCATCTAAAGCAGCTTTGAGTTGAGCGATCGCCTGCGTTCGATTATCCCCGCAAACGATTACTTTGGCTAGCAGCGGATCGTAAAAAGGAGTAACCTCCGTGCCGGTTTCTATCCAACTGTCGCAGCGGACGTTTTCGGGAAACGCAACTTGATTCATCAACCCGGAACTCGGCTGAAAATTCTTGCCGGCATCTTCCGCATAAATTCGCACCTCAATTGAGTGTCCCTGCGGCCGATAGCGGTACTCTTCCAGGGGGAACAAATCTCCCGAAGCCTGTTTTACCATCCACTCAACGAGGTCGATGTTGTTGACAGCTTCAGTAACGCCGTGTTCAACTTGCAAGCGCGTGTTGACTTCCAAAAAATAAAACTGTTTCGCATCGACATCAAAGACAAATTCAACAGTACCGGCTGACTGGTAATTTACCGCTTTTCCCAACCGCACGGCTGCACCGTACAACTGATTTCGCTGTTCGTCGGTAATAGCAGGGGCGGGGGTTTCTTCTATTACTTTTTGATTGCGCCGCTGCACCGAACAATCTCGCTCGCCCAAGGCTATGACATTGCCTTTGCCATCTCCAAAGATTTGGACTTCAATGTGCCGGGCTGTTTGAATGTATTTCTCTAAAAAAACGCCGCTTTGTTTAAAATTGCTTTGACTCAAACGCTGTACTTTTTCAAATGCTTCTGCTAAATCTCGATCGCCAAAACAAGCCTGCAAACCAATGCCGCCGCCGCCTGCGGTACTTTTGAGCATCACCGGATAGCCGATCGCCCCAGCCGCTTTTTGGGCATCCTCTAAACTGGCTAAAAGTTCGCTTCCGGGAGTTAGCGGCACTTGATTTGCAGCGGCTATTTCCCGCGCGGTGTGCTTCAATCCAAAGCAGCGCAACTGACTCGGAGTCGGGCCGATAAATGCAATATTTTCGCTTGCACAAGCTTCGGCAAATTCAGCATTTTCGCTCAAAAAGCCGTAACCCGGATGGATAGCTTGAGCTTTAGTTTGGCGCGCAACTTCGAGAATGCGATCGAACCGCAAATAACTCTCGGCTGCGGCGGCTGCACCGATACAAACGGCTTCGCTGGCGGCGAAAACGTGCTTGGCACGGGCGTCGGCTTCAGAATATACTGCTACTGAAGCAATTCCGAGGCGATCGAGCGTGCGGATAATTCGGCAGGCAATTTCACCGCGATTTGCAATCAAAACTTTGTTAAACATTTGGGTAATTGTATAAATCTTTGATTGATAAGTCAACCGCAGATGTATGGGAGATGAACGCAGATAAACGCAGATAATTTCCAGATAGGAAAGCTTGGGAATGCCATGCAAGTCTTTTGGGGCAATAGGGAAGGGTGCTAACAATAGTGCCAGCGTCCTCCGCGCGGGTGATTCTAATAGCTTGCGGCGGGCATATTATATTACACAGAATCCCAAACAATCAACTGAATCGGCGTAGGATTGTAAGCATTGCAAGGATTGTTCATTTGCGGGCAGTTAGAAATAGCAACCAGTGCGTTCATTTCGGCTCGCAAATCAACTGTACTTCCCGGATCGGAGATGCCGTCAACAATTTCTAGCGTGCCATCTTCGCTAACCGGAACATTCATAAAGAAGTTGATATTGCTGACTAAATCTCGCTTACCCAAACCGTGGGGAAGAATTGCGGCGAGGAAATTTTCAACACAGGCGTGCTGGTATTTTTTATCGAGTCCAAACCGCACCGAATTGCTCTCGCAGCTACAGGCGCCGCCGGAGGTATCGTGCCGCCCGCAGGAGTCAGCAATTATGGTCATCATGGCTCGCCCTTCGTTGGAAATAAGTTGGCTGTTTGTAGTGACAAAGATGTTGCCTTGATTGACGATCGTATCGGGGGCGCTGTAGCGTTCGGAAGGGTCATCGGCATTGTAAACTAAAAAATCTACTGCTTGATTTCCGCCTAAATCTACAATCCGGAGAATCTGTCCTTTTTTGATGACGCGAGACCAGGGATGTCTGGCTGGTAAAACTTCGTTATAAATTGCTGTTTCTGGAGCGAGGATTTGTTGGGTAGTTGCAGTCATGGTTCACTTTTTGTGATGGAATTGCAGAATTTTTTACCGCAGATTGGTGCGGACAAGATTGAGTGCTGGAATCGAGTCTATTGCACGAACAAAGCATCAGTGTTGATGAACCCGCGCACGGCTTCCGGGTTGGCGGTGCGGCACAAGTCGTCTGGTGGGGGTGCGGGGGTTTTCACTATCTGAATTTGGATGGGTTTTAGATCGTAGTTTGAACCAGGATGCAGGATGTGGGGGCAGTTAGAGATAATGGTCAATACGTTCATTTCGGCTCGCAAATCGATAAAACTTCCCGGTTTTTCGCAGCCTTCGCGAAACTCCATCGTGCCGTCTGGTTTGACGGCAATGCGAGTAAATAAGTTGAGGTTGGGCATGATATCTTTTTTGCCCAATCCCCACCGACTTAGGGCTTTGAGGAAGTTGTCACGCGAGTTTTTCCAGTCTCCTTCGCCGTATTTTTTGGCATTGCTAATGGCGTTGCTGCATCCTCCTAGCAAATCGTGACAGCCGGAGGTGTCTTGGGTGATGGAAAATAGGATGCGTCCCATGTCTGTGTAGATCACCATGCCTTGTTTGAGAAAGGCGTTGAATTGAATTTTGGCGGTGTCTGCTGCGTTGAAACGTTCGATCGCATTGTCGGCGTTGTAGCACAGCATGGAAACGCCGCGAGAGCCTTCTAAATCGGTGATTCGCAGGGTGTTTCCCCGCTTGATGACTCCCGACCAGTACGCGCCGCCCGGTACGGTTTCTTCGATTAATACGAGGCTTGAATCAATTTGTGAGTTTGGGTCGATCGATGATAGTTGCACCATAAGTTCCTCTTGATGTATTTGGGGGGGTCAGCGAAACCAACAATAGTATTCTGTAGTGGCAAAACGCGCCCTCTCCCAAAGTAATATTTATTTCCACTGATATCTTGCACCATTCTCAAGAACGGGCAAGATGCCCGTTCCACAAAACTCAATTTTATTGTGGAACGGGCATCTTGCCCGTTCCTAAATAGGTAATTGACAAGGGTGCAAGATGTTAAGTTTCCACTTACTTAGGTTGGCCGTTGTACTGTTGGCGCGGGTGCAAAAAGTGCAAATACAAACCTATTTCTATTTAAGCAGCCATTGCAACTGCTTCCTGTCCGTTTACATCTTGCACCATTCTCAAGAACGGGCAAGATGCCCGTTCCACAAAGAGTGAGTTTTCTTGTGGGGTGGGCATCCTGCCCGCCCAAAAAGTGCAAATACAAACCTATTTCTATTTAAGCAGCCATTGCAACTGCTTCCTGTCCGTGTTTCCGCATCAAGTCCATGAGTTCGTCGCGGTAATCGTGGAATTTGGCGTGGCGTTTAATGCTGGGAGTGCGATCGGGCAAATTAATCGACATTTCCTTTCTCACTGTACCGGGACGAGCGCCCAAAGCATAAATCCGATTGGAAAGAAACACCGCTTCTTCGACATCGTGGGTAATCATAAAAATTGTAATCTGAGTGCGGCGCCACAAATCGAGCATAAATTCGTGCATCGATTCTTTAGTGTGGATATCCAAGGCGCCGAAAGGTTCATCCATTAATAACACTTTAGGTTCAGAAGCGAGGGCGCGGGCGATCGCCACCCGCTGTTTCATCCCGCCCGACAATTCCTTCGGCAGCGACGAAGCAAACTGCGTCAATCCTACCACACTCAAATAATAGCTCGCTTGTTCGCGCCGCTTTTTCTTGGAAACGCCTTGAAGTTTGAGGCCAAACTCGGCATTTTCCTGCACGTTCATCCAAGGATAAAGAGTGTAATGCTGAAATACCATACCTCGATCCGGCCCAGGCGAAACAACTTCCTTGCCGTCAATTTTCACTTCCCCTGTTGTCGGCTTGTCCAATCCCGCAATCTGCCTCAACAGAGTAGATTTGCCCGAACCGGATGCGCCTACCGCGCAGATAAATTCGCCTTGCTTGATGCTCATATTGATGTCCTTGAGGACAACTAATTTACCGTTTTTCGTTTCAAAGTTTTTGTGCAGGTTGTTGATTTGTAGAAACATGAGATTATCCTCTGTATTGTAAGTTAAAAATTGATTTTTTCATTCCCAAAATATGTAAACTTTAGGACTAAAAACGATATCTAGCGTGGGTTTCAATTTTATTTGACACCACTGCCTTCTTCCCTCTTCCTTCTTCCTTCTTCCTTCAAAATCTGCTTACTGTTTCTGAATTGACCATTTACAAGAAACCCGCAGCAGATATTGAAAAAGCAAGTCAAAAGTCAGTCCGATCGCCCCAATGACAATCAGCCCCACAAAAATTTCCTCGGTTCGGAGAAATCGACCTGCGACGCTGATCCGGCGGCCTAAGCCTTCGGTTGCCGCAATCAATTCCGAGACGATTACCAATTGCCAAGCCGCAGCTAAGTTGATGCGGCTAGCATCAAGAATTCCCGGCAAAACGTGGGGGAAAATAACTTGAGTTAGGATTTCCCAGCGATTTCCGCCCAACATATAAGTAGATTCGATCAAGTCTTTTGGAACAAACTTGACTGTATCCATCACCATCAGCGAATTGAAGAAAAAGACGCCGATAAATATCAGCATTATTTTGGGTTCTTCGCCGATTCCCAAGTACAGAATTAGCAGGGGAATGAATGCTGGTGCGGGCATATATCGCATCAAGCCGAACATGGGTTCCAGCAAGGCGCGAATACTGGGAAAACTGCCCATCAGCACGCCAATTGGTATGGAAAAAACCAAGGCGAACAGAAAGCCGACTCCCACCCGCCACAAACTCGCTACTGTGTCTTTCAAAAGTTCGCGAGTGTTCCACAGCCGACCAAATGCCTCTAAAACTTTGCCAGGGGAAGGCAAAAATTTGGGGTCTACGTTGGCGAAGGTTGTTACTAGCCACCACAGCAGCAGCGGCAGTGCGATCGATGTTACCGTTAACCCAATATTGAGGGGTTGTGGTATCTCTTCCGCAATCCGCCAGAAAACGGTGGGATTTAGGCTTTTTTGCTTGAGGTGGGATTGGATCGATCGCGGATCGGGATTTGGTGGCATGATTTAATTGCGGAACGGTTTCTCGAGTAATTGGAGTAGATTTTGGGGATTATAAAAAGTATTTTTTTTAAGTTTTTTTGTGTCTGCACAATCCTAAATTATGCCTTTTAGCTTTTACCTTCGGCATAAGCTTTTATAAAACGATCGTCAAATAATGTGCTGATATCTGGTTGGGTTTTTGCTAAATTTACATCGACGAGAAATTTAGTCATTTCGGCCGCCGCAAACTGCAATGATGTCATGTCATTTCCCGGTTGAAAGGCTTTCAAGTTTTCCTCGATCGTAAATATTTTAGTACCATTTTCATATTCTTTGTATTCTTCAACGCTTACTCCGGCGCGGTTGGCTAGAATTTCGTAAGATTTCTCTTTATTTGCTTTCATGTATTCCAATGTTGCAAACCATGAATTGACCAGGGCTTGCACTCGATCTGGGTGTTCGCCGATAAACTTTCGGGTGAATACCAAATGGTCGGAAATCGCCCCCGGAAAATCTTTTGAACTAAACAGTTCCTTGCTGTTCGATCGTTTTAATGCCTGCGTGGTAAACGGCGCAAATACTGCCACCGCATCGACTTGTCCTCCGACGAAAGCCGCCGCAGCTTTGCCAGTTTCCAGCGGTACAAATTGAATATCTTGCACTGATAAACCTGCTTTTCTCAGGCCTAACAGCAATAGAAAGTGATCGACTGTACCTTCCTCTGCTGCAACTTTTTTGCCTTTCAAATCGGCAACGGAATTGATGCCTTCGGCGACAATCACTTTGTCATTTCCCGTCGAGTTGTCGTTGACTAAAACAATTACTTGGTCGGCGCCGCCTGATATAGAGTTTACTGTATCGCCGAGGGTTTGGCTGTTAGCATTTATCTGTCCTGCTGTGAGGGTGCTGATCGATTCTAAGTAGCCGTCAAACCATTTTAAGTCTACAGGAACATTGTTAGCTTCAAATATCTTTTGCTCTTTGGCAATTTGCCAAGGAAACCAGCCGGGCCACGCGCTGAATCCGAGGCTAACTGCATCAGCACTTACTGAAGAAGCTGCTTCGCTTTCAGTCGTGGTTTTGATATAAATTGCCGGGTTGACGCAGCCGACAGCGAAAAACAAAGTGATGCAAAATAGGGCGCAGTAGGATAAGGGCGATCGCGTTATTTTGGGTGAGCAATATCGGATATTCATAGCAGATTCTGGTTGCTGGTTAGAGGTGAATATGTCGATCGAGCTTTTGCACCTTCTTTGGCTTCCTTAGCTTCCGCAAACCCCCCTGATCTACAAGGATAAAGCCCGAGAGCTAACGAACCGAGTCTTGATGACCGATCGCGTTTCTCCCGGGCTTTTATCCCGCCGTGTAACTGGCTAGTGTTTCCCTAAAATTAAAATCTTGGGAGAACCAGTCTGCTTCTCTCGGACCAGCACTTGAACTTTCTAAGCTGACTTAGAAACTAATTCAAATCGGAACCCTAGAAGCGGTTAATTTTTTCGGTTTTTGTCTGTATAAGTCCTGTTTGCAACCCAAGGAGTTATTCAAGACTGTTGGTAACAGCAATGCACTTAGCTTTTTGAAAGGTAAGCATACTGTAGTTTGCAATCTTACTAGATTGCTACGTTTCAAACGGTAACAGCAAACTTGATGCGAAAATGTGTAAGATGTTACAAAAAACGGTTTTTCTGGAATTTGTAAAATTAAAATTTTTGGAAGATTAAACCGGGCGATGAGACGGGGCGATGGGAAATCGCGAAGTTTGCCTGCACACAAAGACGAAACCCGCAAGGTCAGGGTTGAATATTTCTCAAGAAATAGTTCGAGTCCTAGACTGGATGCGAGTACGATGCCAATGCGGTAAACTAACATCCTATTTGTAATAACTGAGATGTTCCACCATTCTCAATAAGCCTTTTATGGGCGGGCAGGATGCCCACCCCACAAGAAGAAAGAAATACACTCTTTGTGGAACAGGCCGGACAGCCTGTTCTTGAGAATGGTACTCTGGGCGTGAGTAATAACGATCGCCCAGCAAAGCCTGTAAACTCAACTCTTGAATCTAAAATCTAAAATCTAAAATCTAAAATCGACTGACGGTGCATTATGGAAAAATTTAACTACAGCAACAGTCTCGACATTCATTCGCTGCTCGATCGCTACCGCACCGGCTCGATCGCGCCTGCAGATGTAATCGCGAGCGTGTACGATCGGATCGAACGCTATGCAGATCCGGCGGTATGGATTTATTTAGCACCGCAGGCGGAAACCCTCGAACGCGCCAAAGCTTTGGAAAACCTAGATCCGCAGCAGCTACCACTCTACGGAATACCTTTTGCGATCAAAGATAATCTCGATTGGGCGGGCGTTCCGACTACGGCGGGATGTCCTCCGTTTGCTAGCACTCCAGCGCGATCGTCCGCAGTGGTAGAGCGCCTGTGCGCGGCAGGTGCGATCGCGATCGGCAAAACTAACATGGATCAGTTTGCCACAGGATTAGTGGGAACCCGCACGCCTTATGGAGTTTGTCGCAATCCGTTCGATTCGCACTACATTCCGGGCGGATCGAGTTCCGGTTCCGCCGCAGCAGTCTCCGCCGGATTGGTGAGTTTTGCTCTGGGTACCGATACCGCAGGCTCGGGGCGGGTTCCCGCTGCTTTTACCAACATTGTCGGGCTGAAGCCAAGTTGCGGCTCGATCGGCACTCGCGGCCTGCTGCCGGCTGTGCGATCGCTCGATTGCGTTTCTGTGTTCGCTCTCACCTGTGCGGATGCGGCCTCCGTGCTGCAAGTAGCCAGCGGTTTTGACGCTGAGGATGCGTTTTCTCGTCACCCTGAAACGAAAGTTTTGCCGGATTTATCCCGCTTGCGGGTGGGAGTTCCCGGAGACGGCGAACTCGAATTTTTCGGGAATGCAGAAGCCGAACAGCGCTACCGAGAGGATCTCGCGCGCTTGCAATCTTTGGGCTGCACGATCGCACCTATTGACTTCAAACCCTTTGCGGATGCTGCCGAACTGCTCTACGGCGGCCCTTGGGTAGCAGAAAGGTTGGCCGCGATCGGCGATTTCCTCGACGCGCACCCAGAGGATATCGATCCGATCGTCTACGAAATTATCAGCGGCGGCAAACGCTACGATGCCGTCTCTGCCTACCGCGCGTCGTACCGGTTGGCCGAGCTCCGCCAGCAGGCAGAAATTCAGTGGCAGTCAATGGATGTGTTGGCGGTTCCCACGACAGGCACGATTTATACTGTCGCAGAAGTTGCAGCCGAGCCGATCGCGCTCAACACCAATCTCGGGCGCTACACGAACTTTGCGAATTTGCTCGATTTGTGTGCGATCGCAGTTCCCAGCGGGTTTCAAAGCAGCGGATTGCCCGCAGGATTGACACTGATGGCTCCTGCGTGGCACGATTTATCGCTCTGCGGCCTGGGAGCTGCTTTCCACGCTAGCTTGGGGGGAACTATGGGCGCAACCAACCTGCCGCTGCCAACCGTCCCAGAACCCGCCATCGCCGCCAAATCTTCCTCAGAAGAACGAGTCAAAATAGCCGTGGTTGGCGCTCATTTGAGCGGTGAACCGCTGAATTATCAACTAATCGAGGGGGGAGGTATTTTGCTTCGTTCCTGCCGTACCAGCCCGATTTACAAGCTGTACGCTTTGACGGGTACTGCTCTGGGCAAGCCGGGATTGGTGCGTCAGATAGAGGGCGGTAGCGCGATCGAGGTGGAAGTTTGGGAGTTGTCGATCGCAGCTTTCGGCGGATTTGTCGCTAAAATTCCCCCGCCGCTGGGAATTGGTACCCTGGTGTTGGAGGACGGCTCGACGGTGCAGGGCTTTTTGTGCGAACCTTATGCTGTGGCGGATGCGATCGATATTTCTCATCTCGGCGGTTGGCGAGCTTACAACTTCCGGTTTTAAGCTAAGTTAGAATGGCAAATTTCTACCCATCTTCAGAATCATGCCATCAGCAGTGCCAATTCGACCAATTCCCGTCACAACCCCAACCCCCACCGGCGGCGGTACCAGTCCCGGAGGATCACCTGGTGGCACTCGGGGCACCACCGGCCCTGACTCCCTCAGAGGTACTGCGGGCGCTAACTTGATATTTGGTTTGGGTGGCCCTGACAGCATTTTGGGCTTAGGCGCAGACGATAGCCTCTACGGCGGCGACGGCGATGACTCACTGCTGGGCGACGTTGGCAATGACAGACTGTTCGGCGGTGCCGGCCGCGACAGCGTTTTGGGCGGCGCGGGCGACGATAGTTTCTACGGTGGCAAAGGTTCTGACTCAATGCTGGGCGACGAGGGTAATGATTTGCTATTTGGCAACCAAGACACCGATACCTTGTTGGGCGGCGCGGGTAATGACACGTTTTTTGGGGGTGCCGGCGATGACTCGCTGTTTGGTGGCATCGGCGATGACTGTTTATCGGGCGATCGCGGCCGAGATACTTTAACTGGCGGCGTCGGAAACGATACTTTTGCGATCGGGCGATCGGCTGATGGTGATGTGATTACAGATTTTACTGATGGTACCGAGCGAATTCGCTTGACTGCCGGCCTCACCTTTGGCGAACTCACCATTTCCGCTGGGCCGGGAACTACGACCAGTACAATTATTCAGCTTACAAGCAGTAACGAAACTCTGGCTACTTTATTCGGAGTTGCGCGCACTTCTATCAGTCAGGCAGACTTTATTTTTTAATCGGGAATTGGGAATTGATAATTGGGTTGGCGGGTACTTTGTAGTTTTAAGTTTTGAATGTTGAACTTTTTAACTCAAAACCGCTTTCCCGTGGCGAATAACGTTAGCTTTCACGATGCGAAGGAAAGCAATCTCAAAACTTCTCATCTTCCTTTTTCCTGCTTCCTTCTTCCCTCTTCCTGACATCCGTTATATCCGTTACATCCCGTACATTGCTCGTTGCCGAACTTCCTAATGACTACTGACGGTTTTCTCAATCTCAACAAACCTGCCGGCATGACATCTCACGACTGCGTGGGGCGAGTGCGCCGGCTATTGAAACTGAAGCGAGTCGGACACGGAGGAACCCTAGATCCTGCTGTGACTGGCGTTTTACCGATCGCCCTGGGCAAAGCAACCAGACTGCTGCAATATCTCCAACACAATAAAGCTTACCGAGGTACGATTCGGTTTGGCTTAACTACTGCTACTGACGATTTAGAAGGAGAAATTATCCATTCTCGACCGGTGCCGGAGTTGAGTTTGGAAAAAGTGCAAGCTGCACTGCCAAAATTTATAGGAAAAATCGAGCAGTTGCCGCCGAGTTTTAGTGCGGTGCAGGTGGGAGGAAAACGCCTTTATGAGTTAGCTAGAAAAGGGGAAACTGTAGAAGTTGCTGCTAGGAATGTCGAGGTTTTTCGGCTGGAAATCTTGGATTGGCGATCGGGGGATTTTCCTGAATTGGATTTGTCGATCGCCTGCGGGGCTGGTACTTACATTCGGGCGATCGCGCGGGATCTGGGTGCGGTGTTGAATACAGGCGCTACTTTGGCTTGTTTGACTCGCACCGAAAGTAGCGGTTTTTCGATCGAGGAAAGTCTCAGTTTTGAACAATTGGAACTGCAATTGCAGGAAAATAAATTCTGCCCGATTTTGCCATCGGCGGTTTTGGGACATTTAGGGGCGATCGTCCTTTCCCCTGAATATACCAAACGCTGGTTTCAAGGACAGCGCCTCCCGATCCCCGAAACGCCGATAGGCGGAGAGGAAGAAAGTAGCAACCATCCCCCCCACAACCCAATACCCCAACCTCCCTATCCGTTGCAGGTTTACGATCGAGACGGTAATTTTTTAGGTATCGGTCAAGTAGCGAACTCAGAGACAAGTACCATATTATCTCCTCAAATTGTGCTTTAACTATCTAAAATAAAAATGAAAATAGGTATAATTGGTACTGTAAAAGTTGGCGTAACTATAACCGCTGGGAAGGCCTAGATTCACCTAGCTTACAGCGGTACGGGACGAGATTTTGCTATTAATCTAATCAATCGCTGAGGTAAAAATTGTGAAAATATTGCTGATCGGATTAATCCGAGGCTACAAAATGGGGATTTCTCCTTACCTGCCTAACGCCTGTAGATTTCAACCAACTTGCTCGCAATACGCGATCGAAGCAATAGAAAGATTTGGGCCGGCCCGTGGCAGCTCGATGGCGGTTAAGCGGATTTTGCGCTGTCATCCTTTTCATCCAGGGGGTTACGATCCTGTACCTCCCAAAGATAGCGAGGGCAATTAGTTATTAGTCACAAACAGTATTTTAGTTATTAGTTAATAGTGCAAATAGGCGTTGCATCCTCATGGCTAAAACTACCGAGGGGAATCACTCCCTAAGACGGTTAAATTCGCAGGATTAGTGGTGTTTTTTAACCTAACTTCAGTAATATTACTGTTATCTTTCAAAACTCAGCAGCTATATAATGGTACAAACAGAGTACAGGGGATGCGAGTTGATATGTCTGCTACCGCAATCGGATACAAAATGTTGTCCCATACTCTGGCTGTACTCAGCCAGAAACAAGCAACGGGGAAACTGCTGTTAGAGCAAGGGGAGCAACAATGGCAACTTTACTTTTTTCAGGGTAGTTTGGTGTATGCCACGGGAGGAGCGCACAGATCGAGGCGCTGGTACAGAGCGATCGGGCAACACTGTCGAAACTTTCAAGTGGATCTCAGAAACCTCGATGCTGGAGAACTGTGGGAATATCAACTGCTTCAGCGAGGGATAGCAGCCAGCGAAATGAGTCTCGAACAAGCTAGGGCGATCGTCCACACCAGCCTTTCCGAAGTGTTATTTGCTCTGATCGGTCAATCGGGTTTGCGCCGGGAGTGGCGTCCGTCCCAGAAATATTTTTCTACAATTACCTCTTCTTTGCTGCTGTCTTTAACAGAAGTAGAGAAAGTTCTGTGTTGTACAGAAGAAATTTGGCAGAAGTGGAAAGGAATGGGTTTGTGGTTGGTAGATCCAGAACAAGCACCGCTTTTAAAACCGTCGGCCCAGTTGCAGCAAAATCGATTTAGTTCTAATTCTTTGATCGCTTTGGGTAACGTATTCAACGGCGAGAATACTCTTTGGGATATTGCATTTAAGAAAAAGCAGTGCGTGACAGTGGCAACTCGCGGTTTAGTTAATTACATCAAGCAGGGTTTAGTAAATTTCCGAACAGTACCAGACTTGCCGTCGCCTATAGAACAGTGGCGCCTTGCCGCGGCGATCGCTGGGCCGGGTCGCCCTTTGATTGCCTGTATCGATGACAGTCCGACAGTGTGCGAATTTTTAGAGCAAATTTTATTGCCGGAGGGATATCGAGTCCTAAAAATTCAAGATCCCATGCAGGGAGTCGGCATCCTCGCCAAACAAAAGCCGGCTTTAATTTTTATGGACGTGGTGATGCCGAAGACAAGTGGCTTTGCTTTGTGCAATTTTTTGCGGAAGACGCCTGCTTTTCGGGAAACTCCGATCGTGTTTTTGACCGGTCAAGACGGTATAATTGACCGCACGCGAGCGAAATTGACAGGTGCTTCCGATTTTTTGAGCAAGCCAGCCAATCCCGAACAGGTTGTGCAAATAGTTGACAAGTATTTGAAGCTAAAAGGCGATTCCTACCCTTCAGCAATTCGCCCCCAAGATTTACTCCATTCACGACAACTTACCTTGGCAAATTCTTGAACGCACATTATGCTCATAAAGCCTCACTTATCGGGTGCGTGAGCCTCCGGGTCACCCGATAAGTATTGTACAATAAAGACGCAACCGGATTTTACCAATAAATCTTGTAGGGGCGGTTGCATGGTTTTTCTTGATTTCAAAGCGCGGATTTCGGCGTTGCACAGTTGTGGTATGCTGAGCGCTAATTGGAGTTTAGACTAAACGGTGCTTCACGCACCCAAGCCGCTCAATCATGTAAGACAGACAAATGAGCTGCGTTGA
>NZ_JAUBRN010000096.1:0-15259 GCF_036701875.1 Microcoleus sp. MON1_C5
ACCCTCATTCTCTCCTTAACGGTGGCTCTAGTTTTTCTTGGGCCACCGTTCTCATCTTTAGTTAGTCTAAACTACAGCATATAAATCTTGCGCTCGCCAGCCATATCTATGTCTCCTTGAATTTGATAGCTGTGAATAGAGAATTAAGGAGTATTATACTGAATTTCTAAAAATTCCGCCACCATTGTAGCCATAATCTTCGTCATAGTCAATAGTAACGAACAATTATAATACTTTTAGTTATTTTATTTATAATTGCAGCTTTAACAGCAGGAGGAATCAATTCTTCAGGAATTCGATTGCGCTCAATATAAGTATTTCTTTCTTCCTGGTTATCTAAATAAAAGCTCAGCGCGTCAAAAATTTGAACTAATTTCAGGTGAGGTAAGTGCATAGGGATTTCTTCAGGAGTAATACCCAAACGCCACAATTCCACGATCGCCCGAACGGAAGTCCTCGTTCCTACGATAATTGGTTCGCCTTGCAAGATTTCAGGATGACGTGTGACATAACGCGAAACAGCTTGATAAGCGTTTTGTGACATAATTGTGTTGTATTCGTAAGGAGTACACAAAAGGCGTTAGTAAGTTTCTTGGCGGGAATGTACTAACGCCTTTTCCATTAAAATTCCAGAAAACATCACAACAATTGTCACTTGTCAATCCTTAACGCTAATTTTTAACCGTTATCTTATCTGAAGCTATTATCGGCTATGGATTTGGGGGTTTTAGCAAGTGTTGAATTGTTTGTAAAAATGATAGATTTTTGATTTTTAACCGCAGATGAACGCGAATAAACGCGGATGAAAGAAAGATAAATTGAGAATGAGTTAAGGGGCGATCGCACTTAATCACACATCACACAATCACTCTTTTGTCAAGACAAAAACACTTTCTTTATTCCCTCGTCCTATCCGCAAATCCTTATCCAAATAAGTGATATCTAGCCATCCCTGCTGTTCGCGAGTATCCAGCCCGATATCTACAGCAGCGAACTTTTTCCCCGACTCAATCTCATTGATAAACTTAACCGGAGATTCATAGCCAATCAACCTGCTTAAACCGAAAATCGACCGCTCAAACTTGATCTGCACTCGGCGTTCGGAAGTGGCCTCAAATCTCGCCGCTACACTGACAATTCCTTCCAAATAAGGCAAGCCGTAAAGTTCGCCAATGTTGTAAACTTTAGATTCTTTGACGCGGATAGATTGATAAATTTGACCCAATTTCACCAAGGGAAAACTGTCAAGATTCAGCAGTTCGCGACTGCTGGTGTACAATAACCGCCAATCACCATTTAAAAGCTCTGCTGCTTCGACAGGGCGTGGCGTGGGGTTGTAATCTTCCAATTTGGCGATCGCACTTAAAATCGCTTGTTTGTCGCTGGGAGTCGCCAGCAAACCGCGATTCTTACCAGCAATTATCTCTAATAGTGCAGATTTTCTAAGCATGATTTTTTAAGAAGGAAGAACACGGATTTGGACACGAGTACACGGATTAATTATCGAACGTCAGGCAAAAGTCAGACCGCTCTTTTCTTCAGTCTCAAGCGAGAGAAACGAAATTTTGTGTAGTAGCAATTTTAATCGCCGAGTCCGCAGAGTATTAACAACTAATAACTAAGATACCAAATTTCACCAGATAGAGCAGAGTCCGATACAGGGCTGCTAATTCTTGGTCGTTTTTGGTATAACGCCTGAGAACTTCTCCAACGCTGACAGCACCCTTTTGCTCGATCGCCTCCAATATCTCCATCTGAATGTTAACAGAGATTCTTCTGTCCTGACCGAAGCTGGTAAACCAAATTGTTTGCAACTCTCTCAGAAGTTCTGGTGTGGCGATCGCACCCAGACTCAGCATCATCTCATTGCTTAAACTTCTAGTCGCATAATTACCTAATACCCGAAACGGATCGTCGCCTAGGGGATAAGGCGGCTTCCCGGGTTTTAAAGGTGCTGACTCCGGTGCCGCAAGGCGAATCTCTGCTAATTCCTGCCACAATTGTTCGTAAGCAGCAATAACTACTTTCCAATCATAAATTTCCCTCGCCCTTTGTCTGGCATTTTCCCCCATCCGCTTTCTCAATTCGGGGTTTTCAATTAATTGGCACAACGCCAAGGTGCAAGCATCAATGTCAACTGCTGTGGCCAGGGAAGTGTGACCCATGTAAGTCGGCCAATTTAAGCTGCCGTCAAGATAATTTAGGGCTAAATCTAAACAAGATTCCGGGGGCGGGATGAGTGTGGGAATGCGGAAGCCGTCTATTTCGTGGCGTACAGATTCTTTGTATCCGTTCCAATCGGAGACTATGGCCGGCAGTCCGTTCGCCATGGCTTCTATTGGTGTAAGTCCGAAGGATTCTTGAATGTTGTCGGACAGCGAAATGAAAATGTCGGCCGCCGACCAAATATTTTTTCTAATTTCGGGCTGTCTCCCATCTAAAAAAATAGCATTCACGGACGGACAAAATATTTGTGCGCTATTTTTAAAGTCGGGTTCTTCTCTCGGATCTTCGATCCAACCGGCTTGAACTAAGTGGATTTTGGCTTTTGTCTGTTGTGATGCCCGTTCTAGGGCGATGTACATGGGTACCGGATGAGCTTTTGCAGAAAAAGTCAATCGACCGACAAATAACACAACAATATCTTCGGGAGAAATGCCGAGTTCTTGTCGCAGTTGGCGGCGACTATTACCTGCTTCCACACCCTGCGGAAACGCGCTGCAATCGACTCCTAGGGGAATAACGGGGAATTTGACCAAAATTTCCGGTTTACCGCCGTTCCGCTGGGCTAAATATTCAGACCACTCGGTCATAACTCCTTCTACTGCTGTTTTCACGGCTGCAGAGGTGCAGATCAGGGCGTCCCAAGGCTGCATGGGTGCGGTGATCAAATCGCCTATCGCCTCCATGATGTATTTTGTACCGATCGTGTGAGTAACGCCGCAAACGCTGTAGGCCCGCTGATCGACAAATCTGCGCGCCCACACCATCTGCGACAAAACCGGATCGGGTCGGTAAATTGTGCCCGGTTGAGATAGCAAATCCGGTCGTTCCATGGGAATCCAGCGAACTTTCCGAGGTTTTTGCAGCCAAGGTTGGATGTGCGAACAAAACTCCTTAAAGGTTGTTGCGCTATCGGCGCAACAGTAGAGAGAGTCAGCGGTTCCGTGTTGGACTAAGCTTTTGAGAAACCCTTCTCCGGCTGAATGACGCCCCAGAAGTTTTTTCCCTCCGGTGTGGTAACCCTCTTTGTTGTATAAAACCGCTGCCGTTATATCCATTCTGAGATTTATTGCTTGAGAGTTGACTGAAGAAGCCAGAGGGCATTCGGGCTAAGGCTTTGATGAAAAACCAGGAGACTGTTGTGAATCAACCCCTTGCCGTTAGCGAAGCTTGCAGAATAGGATCGCCGCGTGTCCCGCGATATCTTAAAGACGATCGTCTCGGATTAAAATGCTTAGGGCTAAAGAAGGATTGGCAAGAGCGGATTTTAGTGTTATCCTGACGCCCATGCTGGGGGGCGATCGCCTTTTGGGTCTCCCATCTTATCCGATCCGGAACCAAACAGTGCCTGTGGTATAATGCTTTAGCCTTGCTAAATGCCCGATTGGCAAGTGCTCGATCGAAGCAGCAGCCCGTCGGCAAAACGTTACCTCCACTCGATCGCGTCTTTGTCTTTAAAAACCAAGAATCATGTACAACCCATCTCTGCGTCAAATACCTCGCCACTTGCCTGCGGATGTAATTCCATTAAAGCAGCAATCTTCTCTTTTAGACTGGTTGGAATCTAACAATCGCCTGTTAGCAAGGGATGTCCAAGAACCCGACTATCTGCACGAAGAAGAAATTTCTGAACTTATGGCAGTTGACGACAGTCCTTACGATGATTTAGAAGATGAAGTAGAAGATGATGTGAGTGTAGGGGAAGAATAACTGGTAGAAGGGTGAAGGAATCAACCGGAAACAGGGAAGAAAAACTAAGAGATTTCTCAGTCTCCTGTATCGCACCCTATTCCCCAATTTTCAATTGCTTATTTTCAAATAGTGTGTGGTGAGGAGTGTTATGGATAACTTTGTGGATGAGAAAATCCCTTTTACTATGCCTTTCAAACTTACAGGCAGGAATTTATTCCTGCTGCTGAGTTTGGGGCTCGGCATTGTAGCGATCGGTTTAGATCTAGCAGCGGGTAGACTTTTAAATACGCCTGCATCGCTATTTATGCCACTAGCTGTTTGTGCTGTAGTTGCATCGGGTGTGGGCTGTGTAGTTGTGCCTTTACTCCAGCAACTAAAAGCAGGACAAATAATTCGCGAAGACGGCCCCCAAGCTCATTTAAAAAAGGCGGGAACGCCGACAATGGGAGGCATCTTTTTTGTGCCAGCAGGAGTCGCAGTAGCTTTGCTTTGGTCTAGATTTAACTTAGATGTTGTTGCCGTATCGGCTTTAACTTTAGCTTACGGTTTCATCGGCTGGATAGACGACTGGCAAATTCTGCGCCTCAAGTCGAATAAAGGTATTTCACCTCGGATGAAATTGGCTTTGCAAATAGGTTTTGCCGCTCTATTTTGTCTGTGGCTGATGTTCCGCGAACCAGGTATTTCTACGAGCATTGCTTTGCCTTTCGGTTGGGTATTGCCTTTAGGTTTTCTGTTTTGGCCGCTGGCGGGTTTTGTGCTGGTAGCTGAAAGCAACGCTACTAATATTACTGACGGCGTTGACGGATTGATGGGCGGTTTGGGCGCGATCGCACTTTTGGGATTGGGCGCATCTGTAGCCTCAACTTCGCCAGAATTAATGATATTTTGCGCTTGCATCAGCGGCAGTTGTCTCGGTTTTTTAGCACACAACCGCAATCCAGCCAAGGTGTTTATGGGCGATACAGGTGCTTTAGCTTTGGGCGGTGCGTTGGGTGCGGTAGCTTTATTAACAAATAGCCTTTGGATATTATTAATTATCAGCGGGATTTTCTTTATTGAAACGCTGTCAGTAATTGCTCAAGTAGGTTATTACAAAGCTACAAAAGGGCCTGATGGAATCGGCAAGCGTCTGTTAAGAATGGCTCCTCTGCACCATCATCTAGAACTGTGCGGCTGGTTGGAAACTCAGGTTGTGGGAATCTTTTATTTAACTAACGGGGTGTTAGTGTTAATGATTTTGATGTTGACTAACAACAGTTAACAGCGGATTGGCAAAGGATTTAACAGCAGATGTAAGCGAGATTTTGTGCAAGTTTCAAAAACAAATAAGATGTCCGTTCTACAGGAACTCAATGCAGTTGTGGAACGGGCATCTTGCCCGTTTCAGGCTCAAAAATCGGATCTAAAAATCGGCTTTCCGGCCTGTTCCACTCGCTTGAAAATAAGGAGGTTGAGGAGTTGTATCAGTTTGTGGAGAAAGGCACAGAAGTAGAATTTATTCGATAAGTTAAGCTGCAATAAAACTTGTTCTTAGTAAGGACTTTACTCCTAATTGACTCAAAAAGCTGCATAGAGGACTAATGAACAGTGACGAGTTTTTACCTCAAGTTTCGGTGGTTGTGCCTGTTTACAACGGCGAGATGGATTTGCCGGAGTTGATCGAGTGCCTGCGATCGCAAACTTATCCGCCACACAGAGTAGAATATCTCTTAGTAGACAACAACAGTCGCGATCGCACTTCAACCATCCTCCAAACAGTAGCCCCTAACCCCCCCTCAGTCCCCCCTTTGGTAAGGGAAGGAAGCAATTTCAATCAAATAACCATTCGCCACCTCACCGAAAATCAGATTCAAAGTTCCTACGCCGCTCGCAATCAAGGAATTCGCGCCTCCACAGGCGAAATCATTGCATTTACCGATGCAGACTGTCGCCCGGAATCTGACTGGCTGGAAAATTTAGTTAAGCCATTTGTGGACTTAGAAATAGGAATTAGCGCTGGGGAAATACTCGCATTGCCCGGAAAAACTATTTTAGAACAGCACGCCGATCGCCAAAATACTTTATCTCAAAAACATACTCTCGCTCACCCTTTTTGTCCCTACGGCCAAACCGCCAACTTAGCTGTACGGAGGCTAGTTTTACAACAAATAGGATTATTTCGCCCTTACCTCACCAGTGGCGGCGATGCTGACTTGTGTTGGCGGATTTTGCGGGAAACATCCTATAAAATGTATTTTGCCGAAAATGCGATCGTCCGACACCGCCACCGTTCAACCATAAAACAGTTGCAAAGTCAATGGTATCGGTACGGCGAATCTAATAAATATTTGCACGAACTCCACGGTGTCGATTTGATGCGAGAATTCACAACAGGGGAATATTTTTACCGGCTGGCTAGGTGGCTGTTCAAGGAATTTCCGGTTGCTGCTGCCAAAAGTGCGTTAGCGAAGCCCTCGAAGAGGATCGCCCGAGCCGATCTGGTAGATTTGTTTAATACGCCGATCGGTCTTTTGAATGTTAGGGCAAGGTCGATGGGACAGCGCCAAGCCAAACTGCCCGAATCAGCTTGGGACATTGAGCGGTTTTAAACTTTTAGAGCATAAGGCTTTCACGGGCGGGATCTCCTGCCCAGCCCGTACTCCCCACAAAAAAATTGAACTATGAGTGGAACAAGCCGGAAAGCCTGTTCTAAATAAGGATTTCACGGGCTGGCTCTCCTCCCCAACCCATACTCCCCACAAAAAAAATTGAACTATGAGTAGAACAGGCTTTCGGGCCTGTTCATCAAAATGGTGCAAGATGTGCGATAGACAAATATTCTTTGGTATACAATCCCCCCCCCTATAAATACCTATAAGTGAACTTTATTGATTCCTATAGATATGCTGAATCAGAAATATGAAAATTTAACGCAATACTTAATATAAAATTAATAAGTCGATTCTGAAGCGCTCGGTTTGACGACGGGAACCAACTCAGAGGCAAACCCCCAAATTTTCTTTACTTCTGCCTTCTGGCTTTTCAGTGCTGTCGTCAGCGCGATCGGAATTATTCTCATAATTTTAAATTTTTGTAACCTTTACAGGTAATGCCAATGGCTCAAATCTTACTCCAGACCGTTTGGTTTATACCTTGCTATCCACTTATCGGCGGAGTTCTGTCGATGCTGTGGTTTCCAGCAGTTACCCGCCGCACGGGGCCAAGACCATCCGGTTACGTGAACGCCATATTAACCTTGTTCGCTTTCTTACACGCCGTCATAGCCCTGACAGCTATCTGGAACCAACCGGCGCAACACCAGTTTATTCCTTGGCTGAATGTAGCAGGTTTAGACTTAACCATTCCCGTTGAAATCTCTGCTGTCACCGTCGGGGCGACTGTTTTGATTACCGGACTGAACTTGCTGGCGCAGATTTATGCTTTCGGTTACATGGAAATGGACTGGGGCTGGGCTCGGTTCTTTTCTCTGATGGGGCTGTTTGAAGCCGGGATGTGCGGCTTGGTACTGTGCAATTCCCTGTTCTTCAGCTACATGATTTTGGAAGTTCTGACTTTAGGTACTTACCTGCTAGTCGGGCTGTGGTTCAATCAGTCTTTGGTGGTGACAGGAGCCCGCGACGCTTTCTTAACAAAGCGGGTGGGAGATTTATTTCTGCTGATGGGAGTAGTCGCCATTCTGCCGCTGGCTGGAACTTGGAATTTTGACGAGTTGGCTGTTTGGGCCCAGACTGCAAAGCTTGACCCCACTGTAGCGACACTGCTGACTTTAGCTTTGATTGCCGGCCCGATGGGTAAGTGTGCTCAGTTTCCCTTGCACCTGTGGCTAGATGAGGCGATGGAAGGCCCGCTGCCGGCGACGATTTTGCGGAACACCGTAGTTGTGGAAACTGGTGCTTGGATTTTGATTAAGTTGCAGCCAGTGATTGCTTTGTCGCCGATTGGGATGACGACAACTATTATTGTAGGCGCTGCGACGGCGGTTGGTGCTTCATTAATTGCGATCGCCCAAATTGACATTAAGCGCACGCTTTCCTATATAGTCAGCTCTTACATGGGCTTAGTATTTATCGCCGTCGGTACCGGACAAGCTCAGACAGCCCTGACATTGATATTTGCCTACACCTTCGCAATGGGTTTGCTGGTGATGAGCATCGGTTCGGTAGTTTGGAACAGCATCACTCAGGATGTCCGAGCTCTCGGCGGTTTGTGGGGAAAGCGGCCAATATCAGCGATATCGTTTATTGTCGGTAGCGCTGGATTGGTGGGACTGCCTCCCTTCGGCTGTTTCTGGGCTTTAGAAGACTTCACATCCGGGCTTTGGCAAACTCACCCTTTCTTGTTAGGAATAGTGCTGTTTGTAAACGGCGTCACTGCTTTTGGCTTGGTGCGCGTCTTCGGTTTAGTTTTCGGCGGCAAACCAAAGCAAATGACCGAACGTTCGCCGGAAGTTCACTGGCCTTTTATCTTGCCGATGACTGTGTTAATGGGCTTTACTTTGCACGTTCCGCACTTGCTGGCGACGTGGCAGGTCTTGCCTGGGGCAAGTTTGAATTATACCGCCACTGGACTGCTAGTTTTGTCAACCGCGATCGGCATCGGTGCAGGAGCATTTGTTTACCTGAACGAGAAATGGGAAAAACCGGTGCGAATCGGTTCTCAAGCCCTGCAAGACTTTTTTGCCTACGACTTTTACACTGCCAAACTTTACCGCGTGACAGTGATATTTGCAGTTGGTTTGGTTTCGCAAATCATCTCCTGGATCGATCGCAATATTGTTGACGGATTCGTGAACTTAATCGGTTTTGCAACGGTTTTCGGCGGGCAGAGCCTCAAATACAACGTTACGGGTCAAACTCAGTTTTACGCCCTGACAATTCTGTTGGGAGTAGCACTTTTGGGACTGCTGGTAAGCTGGCCTTTGCTAGCTCGCTTGTCGCTGATTGTGGGCGGGTAAAACTATATAAAATTTAAGATTTTAGGTGACAGTTTTAATCTAAAATCTTAAAAACATGAAGTCTTGAACAAAGATTTCAAACTACATACAACAAGGCAAAATCAATGAACTTAAATAACAGAAAATTCAATCTTTCCCGCCGCAATTCCCTCAAATTTGTCGCAGGTGCTATTGGTACAGGGATACTCGCAGCACGAGCAGGCGCTGATTTGGCTGCACCTGAACCAGCAATTGCTCAAGACTTAACTCCCGATGCAGCTCTCCAAAAGTTAATCGACGGAAACAAACGGTTTGTTGACAGCAAACGCCAAAGTCCCAACCAAGACTTACCCCGCCTTCTCGAAGTTGCCGTAGCTCAAAAACCCTTTGCTGCTATTCTGGGCTGTGCAGATTCCCGCTTTCCTTCCGAAATTATCTTCGATCAGGGATTGGGAGATTTATTTGTTTGTCGCGTGGCCGGAAATGTTGCTACTCCAGAAGAAATTGGCAGCCTGGAATTTGGCACGCTGGTACTGGGAGCAAAAGTGCTTGTGGTAGTCGGCCATAAAAGGTGCGGTGCGGTAGACGCAACCATCAAAGGAGCTCAGGTTCCCGGTCAAATTGGCAGTTTGCTCGACGCAATTAAGCCTGCTGTAGAAAGCTCGAAAAGCCAAACAGGCGACAAGCTAGAAAATGCTTCAAAAGCCAATGTGGTTGTCCAAGCTAACAAGTTGAAAGCATCTCCCGTTATCTCTAAGTTAATTGCGGAGAATAAACTGAAAGTTGTTGGTGGATATTACGATTTAGACACGGGGAGAGTCACTATTCTTTCTGAGTCTTGAGGCAATTTCGGATAGATAACTGGGAAAAAGTTAAGATCTAAGCTCTCCAGTTATCCAAGACAAGAGGCTGCCAAATTAATTGATTCTTCACTCTTCACTCTTCACACATTATGCTTAGTGCCTTGCTCTGGTTGCCCGCGTTGGGCGCTGCGGTAGTCGGTTTCCTGCCCGGAAATATCAATGGGATGCGTCTCCGTTCAATAGCTTCGGCTTTTGCTGCTGCTGTTTTCCTTTTGAATATCTGGCTGTTGACTCAATTCAATCCAGCCAATCCGGGATTGCAATTTCAAGAATATTTGCCTTGGATTCCACAATTAGGTTTGAGCTACAACTTGGGCATTGACGGCTTGTCCTTGCCGCTGCTGGTTTTAAGTGCTTTGCTGACGCTATTAGTCATTTACGGCACTGGCGAAAAGATGGAGCGCCCCCAGCTTTACTACGCTTTGATTTTGCTAATCAATGCTGGTATTGCCGGAGCTTTGATGTCTCAAAATTTGCTGCTGTTTGTACTGTTTTACGAAGTAGAATTAATTCCTTTTTACCTGTTGATTGCGATTTGGGGCGGAAAGCAGCGGGAATACGCTGCCATGAAGTTTTTGATCTACACGGCAGTTTCGGGACTTTTAGTGCTGGCAGCATTTTTGGGTGTGGCTTGGCTGAGTGGGTCTTTAAATTTCGATTACACTGCGATTACCACTCAAGAATTGCCCTTGAACACGCAATTGATCCTGCTAACAATTGTACTAATTGGGTTGGGAATTAAAATTCCTTTAGTGCCGCTGCATACTTGGCTGCCTGATGCTTACGTCGAAGCTTCGCCAGCAACAGCAATTTTGCTGGGAGGGATTCTGGCGAAGTTGGGAACTTACGGTTTAGTGCGGTTTGGCTTGCAGATGTTTCCCGAAACTTGGTCGATGATAGCTCCCAGTTTAGCGATTATCGGGACTGTGAGCGTGATGTACGGTGCTTTGAGCGCGATCGCCCAAAAAGACATCAAGCGCATGGTAGCCTATAGTTCGATCGGACATATGGGCTACATCCTCGTTGCCTGCGCTGCGGGTACGAAGCTGGCACTAATCGGCGCTGTGGGGCAAATGGTAAGCCACGGCTTGATTTTAGCTTTGCTGTTTTATTTGGTAGGCATCATCGAAACCAAAGTTGGCACGCGGGATTTGGACGTGCTCAATGGTTTGATGAACCCGATGCGGGGTTTACCCACTGCCAGTTCCCTGTTAGTTTTGGGCGGCATGGCAAGCGCCGGAATTCCGGGTTTGGTGGGTTTTGTTGCTGAATTTTTAGTGTTTCAAGGCAGTTTCTCGATCTTTCCAATTCCAACTTTACTGTGCATTTTAGCTTCTGGTTTAACAGCAGTTTACTTTGTAATTCTGCTCAACCGCACCTGTTTTGGGAAGTTGGACAATGCCACGGCTTACTACCCTCCTGTTACGTTTGGTGAAAATATGCCGGCGCTGGTTTTGGCGGGCATCATTTTTGTGTTGGGGATTCAACCTGCTTGGCTGCTCAAGTGGAGCGAATCAACTACAAATGCGATCTTTGCTACTCTGCCGGCGGTCAGAAATACCCAAATAGCTATTAGCTATCCCCTAGAACAGTCGGCTATGCAAATCGCGTCTACACAAACGAAGTCCGCCTCTGCAGACTAACAATCTACTCGTTACCAGGCAGAGCCTGGTAACGCAGATCCGGAGGCTCTGCCTCCAATTTTACGGCTCGCGGGCCTGGATATCGGTTCCCAGGAGCTTTCCTAGGAACCAGTTAAAGAATCGCAGCTTTTTGCAATAATTCAAAATATTTAGATTCACTCAATCAAAGGAAGAAACAATGGTACAAACCCCTAATAAACCAGCAACTAAACTACCTCCTTCCAAACACCAATTTGCCGAAGTAATTCACAGGCTGGAAGCTGGTGGCGCGATGATTCCAGATACGCCGGAAAATCTGATGCAAATCATCGCTATCTGGAAAGCTTACGCAGTGCCGATGGATTTCTACTGGCGGGATTTGCTTTACATCGCCGAACGGGTATTTTTACACCCGCTTCCTTTCTTTAAATACTTCTTGCCGCAGGAGTATTTAGATTTGCAAAATCACTATGCAGGCGACGGTGCAGATTTGCGGATTTGGCGCGGGACTGGAAGTGTTCACCCGGAACTTTTGGAGTTCATGCAGAAGGGTGAAACTGGTAAAATGCCGCGGCTGTTTCACCATTTGTGGCACGATCGCATTAACATGGAATTTGCGGAAGAGTGCATGAGGTCAATGCTTTGGCACCGGGGCTTGTACGTGCCGACCAATCAATTCGACCCTTATTTGGACAGTGACGAATATAAGGCTAATGCCGATCGGGCAATTAAAGCTTACTTCAAAAAAAACCCGTTCATGCTGGGACTTCACAAAGCATTTCCAGAAATGTTTTTAGAACAGTGCCGCCAAATGTCTTATTACAGCAATCTCGGTTTATTCTGGGAAGTCATGGCGCCGGTGTTTTTTGAGGTTTCCGACTTGTACGACGAAGGGAAAATTACGACAGTCCCGCAGGCGATGGATTTCCTAGTAAATGGCATATTTGCGATCGCCGGTCGTCCGATTTACCACCACGTTCAAATCGACGGCGAAACCTACGAAATTATCCCGAAATCTAAAGGTTTCACTTGGCTTTACGAAGCAGCGTTACCTTACGTGGAAGCTGTATTTTATCGCACTTCGCCGTTCCGAGGCACCAAATCTTACAACGCTCAAGCTAAGGAAGTTCCTGACGATCAAAAAGACTTCCACTACGGAGTGCTTTATGCCGACAAATTCCCCGTAGGTACGGCGGGGATTCCGCCGACTTTGCTAGCACAAGATATGCTGCATTTCCTGCCGCCGTATTTGATGGATTTCTACAAACAGCGCTGTCGCGGCGAAGATGATATCCTCAATCAAATTGGGGTGACTTTTCAGCGATCGATGTACTGCGTTACTTCGGCGGTGATTCAAGCTTTGCGGACTGCTCTTTTGTATCCTTTAGATGACCCAAATCCAAAGCATTTGAAGGCAAATCGAGCTTTCTTTGAGTCTCAAATCGATCGCTTCTGTCGCCCGGAATACGGCATGAAATATGCTGCGAAGCTCAAGAATATTCAGACTTCGGATTACAGGTAAAGGATGTTTTCCGGCGGTCAAGATGCCCACCCCACAAGCAACCTGATGTTTTGTGGAACAGGCATCTTGCCTGTTCTGGAGAATGGTTCAAAATATCGGTTAAAAGCGACGGGAAAAAATGAGGTTTTTTTAAAGGGATTTCAAAGTTGGTATAATACCAGTCCACCTACCAACAGATAACAAATAACAAATAACAATAACTATGGACAGCAAAGATCTAGCCCAATATATCGAAGCAAAGGACGGGATTTCCAAACCTTGGCTGTTGGTGCAACTGCGGCTGAAAAAATTGCAAGAAAGGCGATCGGAGATTTCTGCTGAAGAGTATATGACAGAACTTACTGATCTTCACAAAGATTTAATGAATCTGGGGGAATGGTGGCTGGGTATCGAGGATGAAGTGTTTTAAAGTTTAATTGAAAGTTCAAGTAGGATTAAGTCGATCGCCCTTTAAAATTTCTCCATCAAATCTTTTTCTTGGGCATAGACATCTCGTAGCTGTTGCAGCGCCGCCCCAGAAATGACCGATTTAACTGTAGCTACCAATTGGCCCCACTCCAGCAAGCTGTCAACTGAAACAGCTTTTTTGAACTTGTGGGTGTAGAATTTCGTCCAAAATGCTGGTGCTTGCTTGCTTTTCCAGCGTTTGTACCATCTGCCAAAATCTTGAAGTGCGATCGACTTTACTTCTAAAATAGGGGGAAAATCGGCGTAGCTGACAAACCGACTAATGCCTTTGGCGTGCACGTAAACCATGTAGCGGCAGCATTCGATGCGGTAAATCTCGTCTGCTGCGATATTGAACATGAGTGCGACTGTTTCTTCGGTAACGAATCTCGCCAGCGGATGCAGGATGGGAGATTTATGAATTATTCTCGATTCTGCGATCGTCCGCGATTTTGCCGGAGTTTCTGATATCATGGCTAGTACACCTCTGGATATGGTTAGTAGACTTCTGGATATGGCAAATGCACTTTTTGATAGAAAGAAATAATCTGTCCAGATTAGGTTTTACAGACGATCGCCCTTTAGTTTTCCAGGCCGGGGGGCGATCGCTCTTTACATATAAAATTGTACGACGCAATTGCATCAACTGTCAAGCATGGGTTTAGTCAGGCTAAAAATTCGGGAACTGGCGGCGGAGAAGGGTTGGACGCTTAAGGAAGTATCCGATCGTTCCGGGGTAATTTATAGCACTGTCAGAAGCTATGCTCGTCGTCCTGAAATGGCAATGGTTGACTTTACTTGCCTGCGGAAGTTAGCTCGGACTTTTGATGTGATGATTGAGGATTTGGTTGAGGTTTTGGAGGAGTAGGTCGATTAGCCTTGAGCATTCTTTGCCAAAGTCATCTATTCTTAATGAGAAACCACGCAACTGTATAAACTATCAAGCATGGGTTTAGTAAGAATTAAAGTCAGAGAACTAGCAGCAGAGAAAGGCTGGACATTCAAGGAAGTTTCAGAACGTTCTGGGGTGGTATACAACACTGTCAAGCATTATGCTCGCTGTCCAGGGCTGACAACGGTTGACTTTACTTTGCTGCTGAAATTAGCTCGGACTTTTGATGTGATGATTGAGGATTTGGTTGAGGTTTTGGAGGAATAGGTCGATCGGCCTTTAGTTGTCTAGACCGGGGGCGATCGCTTTTTCAGATGCAATTATCTTAAAACGCAACTGCATTATTTGTCAAGCATGGGTTTAGTCAGAGTAAAAGTGCGAGAGTTAGCGGCCGAGAGGGGCTGGACATTCAAGGAGGTGGCTGAGCGATCGGGCGTGATCTACAGCACCATAACCAGCTATGCTCGTCGTTCAGAAATATCAATGGTTGACTTTACCGCCCTGTACAAGTTAGCGCGGGCCTTTGATGTGATGATTGAGGACTTGGTGGAGATTATTGAGGAATAGGCCGATCGGCCCTTGAGTTTTCTACGCCGGGGCGAGCGCTTTTTTGGATTTTTTACACTATAGCATGATTAACTGTAGTTAGTCAAACATTATTGTACTTAATCAAAGTGAGGATGGTAACATCAAGGAAAGTTATTAATAGTTGATTATTCTTCGTGGCAAAAACTAATACGGCGATCGCGGTCAGTTCCGTGATTAAGGAAGTCATTCAAAAACAAGCCCAAGCGACCAGACTAACTCAGAAGGAAGTCGTGTACTTGGGAATGCTGGCAATTGATGCACTCGATAAGGAAAGCCGCCAAGAGTTGGCAGATAAGGTGCATCAGATGCAGGTCAATGGGGAGATTTGAGGGGATAAGGGCGATCGCGCTTTTGGTGAAGTGAAAACGGGGATCGCTCCTACAGCCACTATAGTTGTAACGGAACTTACCCCCTGCGGGGTAGTTCCGTGGAACTCGAACGCATACTAGCTGTAGGTTTTGCCAATTCGATCGG